>CAJXWI010000056.1 GCA_913062735.1 uncultured Arcobacter sp. | reverse complement strand
TATATATACCAAACCTTTTTTACAAAACCTGTTGATTATCAAATTAGCCTAATCGACCATAAAGAAGCTATTTATAAAAAAAGAGTTGAAAACAGCGCTGTTAATTTAGAAGAAGTAGAAAAAGTACATACTCCATGGTATAAACGAATATTTCAATAAGGAAGAATATGGAATTAGAAAATTATGATGAATTTCCACAAGAACTGCCATTAATTATAGAAGACGATGTTTTCTTATATCCTTTTATGATTGCACCACTTTTTTTAAGTGATGCTACTAATATTAAAGCAGTTGAGCATGCAATTGAAGAGAATAAACTGGTTATCGTAAGTGTTTCTAAAGCTGGTTTCGAAGGCGAAAGAAAAAAAGACAATTTTTATGATGTGGGTGTTATTGGTAATATCATGAGAAAAGTCTCTCTTCCAGATGGAAAAATAAAAGTATTATTTCAAGGTTTGGTTAAAGGAAAAATATCTTCTTTTAATGAAGAAAACAGTACTTTTGCACAAGTAGAAATACTTGAAAATATCGTTTCTAATGAAGATAAAATCAATTCTTTAATTGATTTATTAAGAGATCAGGTAAAAAAACTTTCTAGACTTAACTCAAAGTTTCCTGCTGATTTAATTAAAACCATTGATGAAAACAATGATGCAAGTAGAATTGCAGATTTAATTTCATCTGTATTACGGGTTAAAAAAGATGAAGCATATATATTATTTGCAGAAGTTAACTTAGAAATCAGATTAATTGATTTAATTGAAACTATTAAAAAAGAGTGCGAGAATTTACGTATTCAAAAAGAGATTACGCAAAAAGTAAACTCAAAAATAGAAAAAACACATAAAGATTATTTCTTAAAAGAACAAATTAAAGCCATCAACCAGGAATTGGGAACGGATAATAAAAAAGACGAAGAAATAAAAGACTATCGAAAAAAACTTAAAAAAATCAAAGCACATATGCCAAAAGATGGGTATAAAGAAACCAAAAAACAAATTGATAAACTCTCAAGAATGCATCAAGATTCGCCAGATGCTTCATTATTACAAACCTATATTGAACAAGTACTAGAATTGCCTTTTGGAAAATTTGCCAATGAAAAAATTTCTGTATTAAATGTTGAAGAACAATTAAATAAAGACCATTATTCATTAAGTAAAGCAAAAGAGCGAATTTCTGAATATTTTGCAGTTAAAGAATTATTAGAAAAAAGAAATATTAATAATTTAATGACAAAAGGTACTGTTTTATGTTTTGTAGGACCTCCTGGTGTTGGTAAAACATCTTTAGCTAATTCTATTGCAAAAGCATTAAAAAGACCCCTTGCAAGAATTGCTTTAGGTGGAATGGAAGATGTGAATGAATTAAGAGGACATAGAAGAACCTACGTTGGTGCAATGCCTGGTAGACTTGTTACTTCTTTAATTGATGCCAAACAAATGAATCCTGTAATTGTATTGGATGAAATTGATAAAATTGGTGCTAATAACAGAGGTGATCCAAGTGCTGTTATGTTGGAAATCTTAGATCCTGAGCAAAATCATGAATTTAGAGACCAGTATTTAAACTTCCCTATTGATTTATCTCAGGCTATTTTTGTAGCAACTGCAAATGATGCAAGAAGAATTCCTCCTGCTTTAAGAGATAGAATGGAATTTATTGAATTGTCTTCTTATACACCAAATGAAAAATATCATATTGCAAAAGATTATTTAGTTCCCCAAGAGCTAGAAAAACATGGACTTAAAAAATCAGAAGTAAATTTAAGTAAACCTACGCTGGAAGTTATTATTGAAAAATATACAAGAGAAGCAGGGGTAAGAAACTTAAGACGTGTTTTCTCTAAACTATTTAGAAAAGCAGTAAAACAAATTGTAATGAATGAAGACTTAAAAAAAGTATCTATTACAAGTAAAAATATTAAAGAATTCTTAGACAATCCTATTTTTGAAATCGATCCAGCAGATAAACAAAATCAAGTTGGTATTGCAAATGGTTTAGCATGGACTGCTGTTGGCGGCGATGTATTAAAAATTGAAGCCATTAAAATTAAGGGAAAAGGAATGTTAAGTGTTACTGGAAATTTAGGCGATGTAATGAAAGAATCTTCGCGTATTTCTTTTTCAGTAGTAAAAGTTTTAATTGATAACAATAAAATTAAAATTGATCAAGAAAATATTCCTTTAAATCTTAAAGAAAAAGAAGACAAGATAAAATTGGATTCCTCTGAGATTTATAAACGTTATGATATTCACTTGCATATTCCAGAAGGTGCAACGCCAAAAGATGGTCCAAGTGCTGGTGCTATTATGGCTGTAGCCATTGCATCTATTTTATCAGGAAAAAAAGTACTCTCAGACTTAGCAATGACGGGTGAGCTTACTTTAAGTGGGAAAGTTCTTCCTATTGGGGGATTAAAAGAAAAATTAATTGCTGCATATAAAGCAAAAATGAAAACAGCCTTAATCCCACGTAAAAATTACGATCGAGATTTAGAAGATATTCCAGAAGAAGTAAAAGATGCTATGAATATTATTCCTGTTGATACTATGGATGATGTCTTAAAATTAACACTGGTATAGGTTTTTAAATGAGAAGAGGTGCAAGGCAAAGCCAAATTATTAACAATTGGTTTTCTCTTGCTACTATTATTTTGGTTACCATTGTTTTAACTTTATATGTTAAATATATTGTAAAAGAAAAACCAAGATTAAATTCTTCTTTACCCTGTCAGCTGCTTAATAACAGCAGTGATAAAATCATTAATCAAAAACTTCTAAATATGCAAAATGCTTTAATATTGAAAGGCAGATATATCTTAGATGGTGGAATTCTAGAAGCTCTTGATACTACATCTTTTATAAAAAGTAAAATAAAAGTCTCAAAAAGTAACCAATACTTTATGCAAGAACTAAATGTCTTAAGTACCAATACGCATAAACAGTATGTAAAAATCAAATACGAATTTATTGAAAATGAAGAAAAAAACACTAAAACACTTGCTCGATTATTAAGCTCTTTTAGAATTAATGGAAAAGAATCTTTTATTATTAGTATTGATTTATTCTCCTATACTAATGAAACAATACAAGAAGCTATTTCTTGTACCATTAAAGCTTTTAAATACAATGTTACTAAAACACTACCTTAATACATAATAATTATTTATTCATTTCCTTTAAAATATACAATCTATAAATCACTATTTAATTGCATCTACAAAATCTAATTGTGATTCTTAAGTTATTATTTATTTTTTAATAATAAACTTTACCTTTATATAAAAGGAGGATGTATGAAAGTAGGTATGCTTAAAAGTTTGGCATTAATCATGATTTTATCTGCATCATTATTTGCAGCAGGTCCTGGAAAAGGAAGCATGAGCAAATATGATTTTAAAGTTGGTAAATGTAAGGTCGACTCTATGAAAGTTATCTGGAAAGTTGACAGTTTAATGGGTGAAGCTACGGTTAATGGTAAATTTAAGTGGAAAGGGAGAAAAAACTGTAAACTTCCTTACTCTACTGTGATTTGGTTAAAAATACAAAACAATAGTGGAGGAAAGGGTTATATTAAAATTGCTCCAACTGTTGCAAAAATGAATGGAAAATATGGCTACAACACAACAGGTTCTCCTAGTTGGTCTAATGCTGTATGTGGGTACAGTGGAAAACGAAAAACAAATTGTTTGTCTTCTAAAAGTGCAAAACATATCTGGAAAACAGGAAGAATCACTGACTTTATAGTGCAATGGTAAAATAAAAATATGGAATAAGTTTTTTACTTATTCTGTATTTTTGAAATAATAATCTTACTTCAGCATTATTAATTAGCATCAAAATAATTGTTTTAATACAAAACTTCATTGATTATTGTCACAACACGAAGTCTAATGTACGTTTTTTATTATGAATACAGATTTACTATCTTATAATAGTGAAAATTAAGATGCTATTTCCTTCCTAAAGGCTTTAAAAAAAATGCTACAAAACATTAAAACATTTACATTAACAAACATAATAATAGGCCTTACCGTACTTATGTACTTAGTTCAAACCAATATAGAATACGGAACTGTAAGAATGGGTCTTAACATTCTTTTTTTAAGAGAAGGTTATTATTATCAAGTACTCTCTACTATGTTTGCTCATGGGGGTATTGGACATTTAGGTATGAATATGTTTGTTTTATATCAATTTGGAAATATGATTGAGAAATATTTTGGAAAAGGTATTTTTTTAGCCTTGTACTTTATAGGCGGTTTATTAACATCTCTTGGAAGTTTTTATTTCATGTACAGCATTGGTTTTAATCATAATCTAGTAGGTGCATCAGGAGCAATTTCTGTTCTTATGGGATTTGTTGCTCTTGTGGATAAAAGTCAGCGATCAGGTATTATTACTTGGGTTTTGATTATTTCAGTAGCGCCTTTATTAATAGGTTTACCTATTGCTTGGTATGCTCACTTTATAGGATTAGCCATAGGGTTACTTATGGGTTTTTTTATCCGCGCTTCTTTATTAAAGAGGGGCTAGTTTTATTGAAAGTATGTATAAATTCCAGCAACAAATAAAACAAAAGCAATACCTAGAAAAATATCTTTTAAACTAACTGTTGGATTCATAATGCCACAATAAGGGCAACGTTTTATTTTTTTTACTACTTCACGTTTGCAATTTCTACACTTCACTATACTCTATCCTTTTATTGATTTTTAATAATATCAAATTATAACAAAATGTAATATTATCTTTAATTTTTTTTAAATAAGTTATAATGTTTTTATGATTATGCACTTGGATTTAGACTGTTTTTTTGTATCTGCCCACAGAAGTATTGATAAAAGTTTACTCAATATTCCAGTAGCAGTTGGTGGACGAAGTAATTTAAATATTTTTAATAAAAGTAAGCAAAAAAGATATGTCTCTGAAAACTCTGGTGCTTTTGTTTCTTCGATTTTAAGTAAACAAGAAGAAAATCCAAAAAAATATTTTGTAGATGAAGATGGACGAATACGAGGAATTATTACTACTTCTTCTTATGAAGCAAGAGCATGTGGTGTTAAAACAGCAATGAGTGTAAATGAAGCCTTGTCTTTGTGTCCCCACCTTCATATGATAAGTCCTGATTATCCTTTGTATCATGAACTCTCCTATAAGCTTCTTTCTTTTTTAGAACAAGCAACGCCAGAAGTTGAGCAGTTTTCAATTGATGAGTTTTTTGTAAATTTATCTGGTTTTATTGATGATAAAGATGTGTATGACTTTGCGAAATACATACAAAATGAGATTTTGCGTTTGTTTAATTTACCTATTTCAATAGGACTTGCTAAATCTAAATATTTATCCAAAGTAGCAACAAATTATGCAAAACCAATAGGAATTAAACTTGTAAAAGAAGAAGACTCTTTTAATTTTATTAAAGATATGCCAATTGCTCATTTTACTGGCATAGGAAAAGCATATCAAGAAAAACTAAAAGCTTACGGTATTTCTAAATTAGGACAAGTACGAGAGCGAAAAGAGTTGTTTTATTCTTGGAAAAAACCAGGTATTCAACTTTATAATAGAATTCTTGGTATTGATGATTTTTCTTTGGAGAAAAGAGGACCTTCTAAATCAATAGGAATTGGACGTACTTTTGATCCAATTTTAAAACGTGATGAACTTAAAAGAAGAGTGGTGATTTTATGCAGATACCTAGCGTTTTTGGTTTACAAAAAGAATGTAAATCCCCAAACTTTTTATTTAAAAATCAAATATGAATTTAATTTGAGTGCAAAAGCTACCTCTACAAACAATAGAATGTTTTCCGAATCACTTTTAAAAGAAACAGTATTAAAGATGTTTGAGGAACAAGACAATCACCCTACACATTATGTAGTACAACTTAATGTAACCGTGAGTAATTTTATTGAGCAGAGAATGGATACTTTTAATATTTTCGAATATGAAAGTGATTTAAAAATCAAAAAACTCAACTCACATTTGAATATATTACGAGATAAATATGGCATTGATATTATTAAAACAGCCAAAGAGTTATATAAAGATATTTAAAAGGCCCCAGTTAAAAGAGCCTTTTTTTAACTCTTAAGTAGCAAATAATTCTTTTTCTATGTCTCTAAAGCCTTTAAATTCTAAGGCATTTCCACTTGGATCACAAAAAAACATGGTACCTTGCTCTCCTGCTAAACCTTCAAAACGAATATAGGGCTCTATTATAAACGTATCTATTTTTTCTTTCATCTTTTTTGAAAAAGTTTTCCATTCATCAAAGTCCATAATAACTCCAAAGTGAGGAACAGGAACACCTTTCCCATCTACTCCATTACAAATGCTTGATACTTTTCCATTTTTGCCTAAAGCAGGGTTAAGATGCACTACTAATTGGTGTCCAAACATATTATAATCAACCCATACTTCAGCACTTCTTCCTTGTTCAAAACCAAGTTTATCTCCATAAAAAGCTTTCGCTTCTTTTATATCTCTTACTTGAATTGCTAAATGAAAAGGCCTTAAGTTCATAATTACTCCTTTTTATTATAATAACATATAAAAAAGTAAGAAATTAGGTTTTTGATATTTCTTTTCTAAATGCAAAAGGCAGTTTGGTTTTATCTTTTTTTTTGTTTATTATATAAAATATTACAATAAATATAAAAATACTACTAGTTAAAATCTCTATCATGTATCAACTCCTGTATTATACTTAATTCGTCAATTAAGCCCTGTTTGTAATTGGGATTTTTGACCTTGTTTACTTTTGTTTTTTGCCGTTTTATTTCTTCATCAAAGTCATGTAAAAAGTTTTTTTCTTTGTTTAAAAAAAAATAAATCATTTCATTTAACCAAAGACTTGCATCAACACGCCCTTTTTTATATTTATCGTTTATTGTATTTTGTGAATTGTATTTATAGAAACTTATATGGCTATCACATTGCCTTGATATTTGTTCTAATTTTTGGCTTGATTTATTCATAGGGTATAGTAACAAAAAGATAAAAATTGTTTAAAAAAGATTACAATATGAAAGATTATAGCTTGAAGATAAAAAACACTTTATTATTCAAAGTACATTTTAGAAGAAGAGAATTTTAAGCCCTGCTGTATTAAAGTATTTAATATGCTTTTTCTTTATTAAGGATACTTATGCCAAATAACAATTCTTCTAAAGCTATAAAAGAAGATGAAAAAAGAATTCAAAATGCAAAAAATACTTTGAAACAAAAAAAGCATGCATTGCATAGTCTTTCTGTTCTTTTTTCACTTCTAGGTGAGGAAGGAAGATTGCAAATAATTTATTTACTGTTAAAACATAAAAAACTATCACTTACTTTGTTAAGCGACATTTTAAATATAAAAGCAGCTTTAATTGCAAAAGATTTAAAAAAATTAACAGAGGCAGGATTAATTAACAATAAAAGAGAAAGCTTAATTTTATACTATTTTATAAAACCTTCTTTTCTTAAACAAATAAAAATGCTCTTGTTATAAAAAAGGATTATTTATGAAAATTATTTTAGAATCCGTTCTTACTTGCCCCTTTTGTAAGTATGAAAAAAAAGAGATTATGAAAGAAGATTCCTGTGCTTATTTTTATGAATGTACAAATTGCCACAAGATTATAAAAGCACAAAAAAAAGATTGCTGCGTTTTTTGCTCTTATGGAAGTATTGTTTGTCCCTCTAAACAAGGGGACTTCTCATAATGTTAGTGTTTGAAATATTATGAAGGTTATGTATTCTAGAATCATTTGATCCTCTAATATTCTCCTTAATATGTTACTTTATTTATAATACTTATTTATGATTTCATCAATTCTATTCGTCTCCAAAAGCTTTTTTCCTGCATTTTTCAAAGAATCTTTGTATTTCATTTTCTTAGATTTATTAGAAAACTGAATCCATGCGGTATTTTTTATAAGTACATAGGGTTTTGAAAAATCCTCTAGGCTTAAACCAAGAAGTTTTAGCTGGTAGGTAATGATTTTCTTAGGGCCAATTATGGCATCGATATTATGATATTGCAACATTAATATTGCATTTTTATAGTCTGGTACTGGAATAATATTAAGCTGTTTATTTTTTGAGAGATAAGCATTATACTTAACCCCTCTGGGTGTTGCAATTTGTAAGTTTAACAAATCTTCATTATTAGAGATCTTCAAGCCTTTTTTTCCAAGAACAATTGTTTCTAAATCATACATTGCAAGAAGTTTTTCGCTAAAACCTTCACTGTAATCAGACAAAAAGAAAATACTAAAATCAATTTTTCCCAATTCAAGATTGCGTAACATTCTTGTGTAAGGAAGTAATTGAACTTCGAGTTTTATATTCAATTCTTTTTCTAGGCTTTGAACGATATCATAGCTTATACCAGTAAGTTTCCCTTCTTCTACATAAGCATAAGGAACAATATGAAATAAACCCACACGTAACTTTTCACTAGCCAAAATCAATATGGGAAAGAGAAGGAAATATACGATTAGAATAATTTTTTTCATCTGCCATCCTTATAAAAATACTAACATATACTTTCTCTTTTTATCTTAAAAACTTCTAATTAAATGTGAGATTAAAGGCATAGTAATTAATTGTAAATTTGGATATACCTATTCATAAGCAACTTCCACCAAGGGGCTTTTTCTTAATAAATAAGGGTAAATTGTAAAAATAATTTTAGGGCAGTTCTTCCTTATCTGTTTTACACGTATTGGAAAAAAGAGATTATGAAAGAATATTTATGCACTTAGTTTCATGTATACTAAAATTGTCATGAAATTATAAAATGAAAAGTATATATAGCTGTTTTTTTGCTTTTAAGAGAGTATTATTTGTACTTCTAAACAAGAAGAATAAGTATTATTTAATGAAATTTTTGATATTTTCTTAGTATTTTCAATACAAGAATGGCAAATATACTTAGATTTAAAATAAAAGTGAAATTTTGTATTTAGAAGTATAGTCTTGGTGCACCTGAGAAGATTTGAACTTCCACTCCGTTAAGAACGAGCCCCTCAAGCCCGCGCGTCTACCGTTCCGCCACAGATGCAAATAAGATTGACAGTTTAGCAAAGATGAGCTTATTAATAATTTAAAATAAGTTAAAAGTGAAATCTTTTAACTTATTTAATAAGAAAATATTTAATTATCTCTAAACTTCTTTTGATTTACTGCGCTTAAAATTTGTTTTGCAATTTCAGAGGTATGTTCTGCTATCTCGTGTGTTTTTGAGGCTACTGATGCATTGTTTTGTGTTTGTTGATCTAAGCGGTTAACCACATTATTAATTTGTTCTATACTTGTTTTCTCTTCACTTGAAGAGAGTTCAATGTCTTTAATAATTTCAGTGGATTTTGAAATATTCTCATTTAAGACGTTATATCCAAGAATCATTTTATCAGCAATTTGTTTTCCCGCATCAGTTTTAGAAGTTGCATGCTCAACCAATTCTTTAATTTCCCTAGCTGCATCTGCGCTTCTACTAGCTAAATTTCTAACTTCTTGAGCAACAACTGCAAATCCTTTACCCGCCTCTCCTGCTGTTGCTGCTTCAACTGCTGCGTTAAGAGATAAAATATTGGTTTGAAAAGAAATTTGATCAATCACTGTGATAGCTTGTGCAATAGCATTTGTTTGCGCATTAATTTCATTCATAGCTTCTACAGTCGTATTTGCAAGTTTTTGCCCTGTTTTAATTGATAAAGATAGTTCATTAGAATAATTTGCCATTTGAGATATATTGTCGGTGTTATTTACAATAGTTCCTGTGATTTCTTCCAGTGCGGCGGCTGTTTCC
>CAJXWI010000055.1 GCA_913062735.1 uncultured Arcobacter sp. | reverse complement strand
ATGTAATGAAGTTATTGTATAAACAAAGTGCAGATAAATTGATTTTCCCTGTGTTCTTTTTTGGAGGTGTGTTTTTGGTTGTTGCAGATTTAATTTCACGAAATTTAAATACCGCTTCGTCTTTACCAATTGGAGTTGTAACTGCTTTTATAGGTGCTCCATTTTTTGTATATTTGCTTGTTAAAAGGAATAAAAACTAATGCATGCTCTTTGTATTTCTGCTTGTGCTTCCAATCAAGGAAAAACTATACTAAGTACTGCTTTATTGTACCACTACAAAAATAAGGTGCGTCCTTTTAAAATTGGACCTGATTTTATTGACCCTTTATTTCATGAAAAAATATCTAAAGAAAAAAGTATTAATTTAGATACTCACATTATGAATGAGGAACAAGTAAAATGGATGTTTGATAAATATGCAAACAAAGATTTTAATATTTTAGAAGGAGTTATGGGATTTTATGATGGTATGGATAAAAATGCTTCTGCTTATGATGTCTCCTCTTTGCTTAAAATACCAAGCGTAATAATATTAGATGCCAGTGGATCTTATATAACACTGGCTGCTGTGTTACAAGGACTGTGTAACTTTAGAGAGGATAATACTATAAAAGCTGTTATTTTTAATAAGGTGGCTTCACAATCGCATTATGACTTGATTAATACATGCATGCAAAAAGAATGTTCCAATATTGTATCTCTTGGTTGGATAAAAAAAGATTTAGATGTTCTTGATTCTACTCATTTGGGCTTGAGTTTAGATAATTATAACTACAAACTATTGGAAAAAATATCAAAAGACGTCTTAGAACATATAAATTTAGAAAAACTAGAAAGGATTTCTGTTTATAAAAAAGCAGCTAAATCTGTTTATCCTTTCATTAAACAAGAAAAAGTACAAAAATCAATTGCTATTGTGAATGATGATAATTTTTGTTTTTTATATTATGACAATGTCGTTTTTTTAAAAGAAGTATTTGAAAAAGTATTCTTCATTTCTGCTATTGATGATGAAGTTATTGCTGATGTGGATGTAGTATATATTCCAGGTGGTTATGTTGAAACAAAATTGGCCTATGATAAAATAAAAGATTCTAATCGTTTTAGGACGTCCTTAATAAAACATGGAAAAAATAAAGCTATTTACGCTGAATGTGCGGGTTTATTGTATTTGGGAGAAAATGTAGATGATAAAAGAATGTCTGCCTTACTTCCTTTAGAATTTACGCTTCTTAAAAAAGCAGCAAGAATGGGATATTATAAGAATGACTTAAATATCACAGGACATGCTTTTCATTACACCCAAGTAAAAAATGAAGTACAAGGTGAATACACCTTGTACAAAAAAGCTTCTTCAAAAGCTTCTTACGCTGCTTTTAAACATAAAAAGGTTTTTGGGACCTATTTACATACAATGTTTAGAAACAACTTTCATCTTATAAAAAGGGACTTTGCTTTAGAATAAGTTCTTTTTATATTCCCATTATTTTGGATTTAAGAGGGCTTTGATTTTTTTAGGAAGATGAGCAAAAACCATTTGCTCATTTTTTAGAAAAACTCCCTTTTCTTTTACTTCTAATTCTACACTCATTTTATCTTTTCTAAATATTAAGATTTTATATTCTTTTGTTTCTTTTGTAAAACAAATATTTTTATTTTTTAAATTTATTATTTTCATAAGAAATTATAATCAAATAGTCTTATTTTTTGTTTACTTTAAACTTTAAGTGATAAAATTATTGGGATTATAATTTACAATATAAAGGTTAGAGAATGACACACAGATATATTGGAAGAACAGGACTACGAGTTAGTCCTATTTGTTTAGGAACAATGACCTTTGGTTCATGGACTTCTAAAAAAGAAGCTTTTAAAATTATGGATAAAGCCTATGATGAAGGAGTTAATTTTTTTGATACAGCAGAACTATACCCAGTACCTCCCAAAGCAGAAATGCAAGGTGTAACAGAAAAAATTGTTGGAGAGTGGTTAAAAACAAAACCCAGAGATTCTATTATATTAGCATCAAAAGTATCAGGAGCAGCTTCTGGATGGTTTGTACCGCCCACAAGGCATGGTTTAACGGCTGTAGATTCTTTTCATATTAAAAAAGCCATTGAAACATCTCTAAAAAAACTGGATACGCCTTATTTAGATTTATATTATATGCATTGGCCTGATGCTATTGTTCCTATTGAAGAGAGTTTAAAAGCCTTTGATGCTTTAGTTAAAGAAGGAAAAGTAAGATACATCGCTTCTTCAAATGATACGGCTTATGGTTTAAGCAAAGCCACTGAAACATCAAAACACAGAGATTTAGCACGTTTTGAAGGAGTTCAAAATAATTTTTCTTTAGTAAATCCACGTGCATTAGATGAAATAGCAGAAGTTTGTAAAAAAGAACAAATTTCACTTCTCCCTTATTCTCCAATGGGTGGAGGAATGTTAAGTGGAAAATATAATAATGGATTGTATTCAAAAGATTCTAGGTTTGGTGAATATTTAGCCAATGAAAACCCTCGTGTTCAAGAAATGGCTAAACGTTTTGTAAATGAGAAATCAATAGCTGCGTGTAAAGAATATGTTATTTTAGCAAAGGAGCTTAGAATCTCACCTGTCACCTTAGCTATTGCTTGGTCAAAAAACTTTGAATTTGTAGCTTCTACTATTATAGGTGCAAGAAGAATTGATCAATTAGATGAATCTTTAGCTGCAATGGATTTGGATTTATCAAAAGAAACTATGGATAAAATAGCTAAGATACAAAATAAAATCATGTATCCTTTAGGTTAGTAGTTTTAAATAAACCTATTTAAAACTTATAAATAACTGTTAAATTACAAGAATAAATAGTATAAAAAGGGATTTACATAATTTTTTTATTTTTTAATAATTAATTAGAAATGCTATCTTTATGCTATTTTTACTTGTTACAATTATTTTGTCAGTGGATAATTAAAGGATTGACCAAAAAACTTACGAAACAAAAATATTAGAATATTTTATGTGTCACTATTTTGTTTCGACCCCAAGATTTGAATAATTTGGCTGTTATTTAAATCTTAACCTCTTCATACATTACATCATTTTTAACTATCAAATTCTGGATATTTAATCATATCTTATAGCTATTTCTAAAGAACTTTCATGTATTATTACACATAAAAATTCAAGGAAGAATAATGATACCAAGAGTATTTTTAACAAAAGAACAATATGAAAAAGAACTACAAAAAGGCGATATGCCACATAAAACATACGAAAAATATTTAAAAGAAGCAAATAAACTTTATGATGAACTAGAATTGGACAACGACGAAGACTAGAAATTACTCTATAAAAACTAATATTAGAAGGAAAATGATGATAAATTATATTAAAAACAAAACTGCTTTAATTACAGGGGCAAGTGCTGGAATGGGAAAACAGTTTGCCATAGATTTAGCAGATATGGGACTTAATTTAGTACTTGTTGGACGTAATGCTAGTAAACTAGAAGAACTTAAAAATGAGATAAATAAAACGTGTGATGTACTTATTACTATTCTTACTTTTGATGTAAGGAATAAAGTAGATGTGAACACTTCTTTAGAGAACTTACTAAAAAATACATCTGTTGATATTTTAATTAATAATGCAGGTTTAGCTTTAGGCTTAGATCCTATAGATCAAGGTGATTTGGATCAATGGGAAAATATGATTGATTCTAATATCAAAGGTTTATTATATGTAAGTAGAGCGGTCATTCCTCAAATGAGAAATCTTGAAACTGCTCATATTGTAAATATAGGTTCCGTTGCAGGAAAAACTTCTTATCCTAATGGAAATGTATATTGTGCAACAAAAGCAGCCGTTCACTCACTTGGAGATTCTATGAATATTGATTTATATGGAACAAATGTAAAAGTAACTACTTTAGCACCTGGTGCAGTTGAAACAAATTTTTCAAAGGTTCGTTTTGAAGGAGATGAAGATAAAAGCGAGAGTGTTTATGAAGGATATAAGCCTTTAAGTGCGAAAGATGTCTCTGCTGTTTTAATAAGTATTTTAAATACACCTAAGCATGTAAATATTCAACACCTGGACTTAATGCCAACGGCACAAAGAAATCCGTATATGTTGTACAGAGAAAAATAAAGGCAAAAAATGAATAATTCTAAAAGCAGATTAGTAGATGTGTTCTTTTATGGTTTGTATATGGATGAAGAAATTCTTCTAAGTAAGGGTGTAGAAATAAGGAATCAACGAAAAGCATGTGTAAAAGACTATGTTTTAAGAGTTGGCAAGATGGCTACATTATTAAGAGATAAGAATAAAGAAACACATGGTTTAGTATATGAGCTTACACATAAAGAAATAGATATTTTATACAAAGATTCAGGATTAAATGAATATGTAAGTGAAGCTATTTTATTACAAGTTGATAATAAAAGTATTCCTGCTTTGGTATGTAATCTAATTACACCACCTTTAGAAGATGATAAAAATGAAGCATATAAAGAGAAATTAATTACTTGTATGAATAAATACAATTTACCTTTACCATAAGAGTGTTAATTTAAAATAATAAGGGCTAATTATGAATAAAATTGTTTTAGTAACAGGTGGAAGTAGAGGTATTGGAGCTGCAACTTCGCGGCACTTAGCGCAAGAAGGTTATTGGGTTTGCATTAATTATTTACAAAATGAAGAAGCTGCTTTAGAATTAGTTGCTTTAATTGGAAGTGAAGGTGGTGAAGCCATTGCCGTACAGGCTGATGTCTCTATTGAAGAAGATGTAAAACGTTTATTTGAAACAATTGATGAAGTGTATGGACCTATAACACACTTAGTTAATAATGCGGGAATTATCGAGCCTCAAGCAAAACTATTAGACATGGATGCCAAAAGAATTAATAAAGTGTTAAATACAAATGTCACTTCTTGTTTTTTATGTTGTAAAGAAGCTATAAAACGTATGGGAGAAGGGTGTGCTATTGTAAATGTCTCTTCAATGGCCGCAAAACTTGGCTCTCCCAACGAATACATAGATTATGCAGCTTCAAAAGGTGCAATTGATAGTCTAACTATAGGCTTAGCAAAAGAGGTAGCACATCTAGATATAAGAGTAAATGCAGTAAGACCAGGTTTAATATATACTAATATTCATAAAAGTGCAGGGGAAGAAAACAGAGTAGAGCGCTTAAAAGATTCTGTTCCTTTAAAAAGAGGGGGCGAACCTTACGAAGTAGCAAGTGCAATTGTTTATTTGTTAAGTGAAGAAGCTTCCTACAGTACAGGAATATTTATTGATGTTTCTGGTGGAAGATAAAACTATATATCAAAGGATGAGTATATGAAAATAAGAGAAGCTAAACAAAATGACATAAATTTTATATCGGACTTATTAAAATCAATGGCCTTGCCATATGAAGATTTTAACGTTCATCTGAATAATTTTTATGTAATTGAAGATGAGAATAAAATTATAGCAACAGCTGGCTATGAAACTTGTTCTTCTTATGCACTTTTACGTTCTTTTGCGGTAGATGATGCGTATAAAAGCCTAGGTTTAGCTAAAAAATTATATAAAGCACTAGAAAAAAAAGCAAAAGAGGAAAAGATAAAAGCTTTTTATTTATTAACGGAAACAGCCAAAGGATATTTTGAAAAATTAAACTTTATTTGTATAGAAAAAGATGAAGCACCCAAAAGTATTAAAAACACAGAACAATTTAAATCAATTTGCCCTGCTAGTTCGCAGTTAATGTGCTTACCTTTGCAAACTAATTAGACAGTACTACTTCCCGTTTTTTATAAAAATTTTAATAATAATTATTACATTGATAAAAACTATATATTGTTTTTCCATTTTAATACTTAATTTGTAAATGAAAAGCTAAAATAAATAAAAAAATTGGAATACTATTTATATAAATTGGGAAGTAAAAGAAGATATACTTTTTGAGATGATAAATGATTCGTATGAATTAGTACTTGAAAAATTTTCTAAAAAAATACAAAAAGAAATACAAAGAAACAAGGAAAATAATGTCTTATAAAAAAACGAAATATTGTAAAGTTAGAACGGTTACTACTTTTTTGAGTTTAAATAAAGATAAAAAGTCATGGAAAAAAGAAATTCAAAAGGCCTGCTCTTTTTGTAAAGATGTAACAAAAAAGTTTGAAGATAAAAATTATGAAGTTCAATCCATTAGAATTGTTACAAATGCTTTTGGGGAGTATTTAAACACTACATCACTAAAAGAGGCCTCAAAAGACTTAGAAGAAATCAAAAATATTCTTGATGGTATTTCTTTTGATGGTTTACGAATTCGTTTTGCAATAGGAGAGGCCAAGACCTATGCAGAAATAGCTTTATTGCCTGAACTTATAAGAGATTATGGGGATTTATGTAATGCTTGCGTGAATGTTCCTTCTGATGGTTTTGGTATTTTAGACAATGAATTAATTGAACATTGTGCTATTGCTGTCAACCGTATATCAAAAATCACGCCTAGAGGAGAGGGGAATTTTAATTTTACGGTTAATTTTAACTGTGAAGAATTTATTCCTTATTTTCCTGCTTCTTATTTTAATTCAAGCTCAAAAAACTCTTATGTTATTGGTTTAGAAACACCTGACTTATTAGTAAAAGTACTTAAAAATCTTGCGAAAAAATATTCTTATGCTTCGCACAATGAGTTTTTTGAAGAAGCCTATTTAAGAATGAGCGAAGCTTTACAATATCATGTAGATGAATTGAAAACAATTCTTGATAACAATACGAATAATGATTTTGCTTTTGTAGGTTTGGATTCTTCAGCAGCTCCATCTAAAAATTGTTCTTCTATGGTAAAAGTGTATAAATTATTAGGGGTTAAACACTTTGGCATCTCTGGAAGTATTGAAGTATCTTCTTTATTAACTAAAGTCTTTAAAAGTGTAAAAAATATGCCCTTAATAGGCTTTTCTGGATTAATGTTAGCAGTAATAGAAGATGAAGGTTTAGCAAAAGATATTACAAACAAAAAATACGATATTAGATCATTGTTGGCAAATTCTGCTGTGTGTGGAATAGGGCTTGATACGGTACCCATTCCTGGAAATACACCTTTGGGAAAAATTTCTGCATTAATGAGAGATACGGGAACCATGGCTTTTAGATTAAATAAACCCTTAACGGTTAGACTTTTTCCTTATCCTAGATTAAATGCAGGCGATATGACTGAGTATGAAAGCGATGATTTATGTAATTGTGCCATTTTAGAAGTTCCTTAAAAAATTTAAAAAAGAGATTATATGAAAATTGCTATATTATCGGATATTCATTCCAATGTATTTGCCCTTGAAGCAGTACTTTTTGATGCAAAAAGTAAAAATGTTGATGTTTTAATTAATTTGGGAGATATTTTATATGGTCCGATTGCTCCAAAAGCAACTTATGAGCTCTTACAAAAACATAATTTTATTACAATAAGTGGAAATCAAGACAGGCAAATAGTAGAAGCCTTAGAAGAAGAAATAAAAGAAAATGCTACTCTTGCTTATATTTTAGAAGATTTGGATGAGGAGGGGCTTCAATGGCTAAAAGAATTGCCTTTTGATACACAGTTTAATGAAGATATTTATTTATGCCATGGGACACCAAAAGATGATTTGACATATTTATTAGAAAATACACAAAGTGGTTATAATATTCTAAAAGAAGATAAAGATATTTTAAAATTACTTGGAAATAACACTTCAAAGGTTATTTTATGTGGACATACTCATATTCCAAGAAAAATATATTTAAGTACGGGTCAGCTTGTCATTAATCCAGGAAGTGTGGGTTTGCAGGCATATAAAGACGTGGAACCATGGATTCATTGTATGCAAAGAAAAACACCAGAAGCTTCTTATGCAATTTTGGAATATATTAACAAAGAATATACAGTAGATTTAATAAATATTCCTTATAATTATTCTTTGGCAATAAAAGAAGCTAAAAAAAGAAAGAGAGAAGATTGGATGCATTATTTAAAAACAGGAAAAGAGTACTTGGCTTAAGTACTCTTCTTTAAACTTATTTAAGCTCGTTTAATAAGATGATATCTACTAAATCATCTTTTTTGATATCACTAGAGTCTTCATCTTGAATTAATAAAGCTGGGTTTTGTAGCATATTGGTTAAAATTGCTGACGTACCTGCTTTTTTTCCTTCAAAATCAATGCTGTATTCATTATTTTTATAATATACATTACACGCTGTAAAAATGGTTTTTTTCAT
Source organism: uncultured Arcobacter sp. (assembly GCA_913062735.1). Next base: position 1,591 of record CAJXWI010000055.1, on the reverse strand, counting down.
TTTCATTTTATAATCTTCTTTAATACGTGCTTTTACAAGTGGAAGTTTTTTATTAGATCCTAATAATTTGTAAATCATAGGTAAAACATATAAAATAGCACAAACAGTTGAAGAATATGCAAAACCAGGCAATGCAATGATTAGTTTTTCATCTTTTATAGCAATCAAAATATGCATACCAGGCTTAATAATCACGCCATGAAATAAAACTTTTGCATTTAACTTATCTTTGATAACATCTTGTACAAAGTCGTAATCCCCAACAGAAACTCCTCCTGTAGTTACAATAATATCTGCTTTTTTTAAGCCCTCAAGCATTAAATTAGTAATTGAGCTAATATCATCTTTTACTATTCCTAATTGTAAAGTACTAGCTCCTGCTGTTTTGCATAAGGCTTCAATTGTTAAATGATTAGAGCTTCTAATTTGAGAATCGTTTGTTTGTTTTTCTCCTAGATCCAATATTTCACTTCCCGTACTTGCAATTGCTACAATAGGTTTAGAAAAAACGTAAACCAAAGGAATATTTAAAGAAGCCATTACACCAATTTCAGCGAAAGAAACAATACTTCCTTTTTTAATTAGTACTTCATTTTTTTTATAGTTTTCCCCAATGTCTCTGTTTGCAAAACCAAGAGGGACTTCTTTTTTAATTATAATAGAATTATTTTGTACGTCTACATTTTCAATTGGAATTAAGGTATCAGCACCTTGTGGCATCAGTGAGCCTGTAAATGTTTTAATGCAAAGACCTTCTTTTACACTTGCTTTACTAATGCTTCCAGCAGGAGTTTTACCAATAATTTCAAGACTTTGTTTCTTTTGATCACTGTATCTAATAGCATAACCATCCATTGCAGATGTTGGGAATTCTGGACTGTTATGATCAGCAATAATATCTTGGGCTAAAACACGACCTCTTGCATCAGAAATAAATAGTTTTTCAATTAAATTGTTTTTTAATGTTAGTGTATTTAAAATCTCTAAAGATTTTTTATACGTTATAAAGTCTCTCATTTTTATCCTTAAAGTATTTTGCATCAATAATAGGGCGAAATATAAAATATATTAGCACATAATTGTAAAATAAATAATTAAAAAATGAGTTTTTTTCTTTTCTTAGTTAGCGTTTTGTAGAATGTAATCTTTGTATTTGCTAGCTGTGTTATAAGACACTTTTGCATCTTTTGCAACGGAGTAAACAGTAATTTTTGCATTTAAAAGTCTCATCATATTAATACTGTTTTCGATTTTTCTTTTAGCTGTTTCTTGCCTAGTTTTGGTAGCTTTCTTCGTGGCTTTTGTTTTTTTAACTGTTTTGCTATTGTTTGCTTTTTCTTCTTCAATGTGAAGTTTTTTATACAATTCAGCTTGGCCTTCATTTTTGCATAATTCTTGTAAAATTTTTAATTCAATGAGTGTAAGTGTAATTCTGATAATCTTTCCTTTAAAATGGAGGCGAATTATAACACTTAAGGTTTAATTTTAAATAAATTTTGCTAAATAAATAAATCGTAACTAAGAAAATTATTAAAATGTTTTTTTAATATAAATTAATAATTAATATATAAATATAGAATGACTATCATTA
>CAJXWI010000054.1 GCA_913062735.1 uncultured Arcobacter sp. | reverse complement strand
TCCCAACCCCAGTATCTCCCCCAAGATTCATTTGCCCAAATAGCGCCTAAAAAGTTTCCAATAGAAATCAGTGTTAAACCAATAATTAAAGCAATTTCTGTAATAGCTGCTAAATGTTTAATAATACCATCAAAGTGTTTTCTTTTTTCATTTCTAAAAATAAATAATATTAATGAAGAAAAAGATACGAAAGCCCCTAACCCAAAGAACCCATAAGAGGCAGTTAAAATAGAGACATGAATAGTTAACCAATAAGAGTTAAGTACAGGAACTAAGTTTGTAATTTGTGGATTAACGCCTGTTAAATGAGCCGTAAACATAAAAATCCCTGCCATTATTATGGCAGAACTTAAAGCAAGAAGTGAGCGTCTAAAGAATGCAACAGCTGCAAACATAGAAGACCACGAAATATACAACATTGATTCATAGGTATTTGTCCATGGTGCATGACCTGATACTACCCATCTTAATCCCATTCCAAACGTATGAACAGCAAAGAGTGCAACCGTAATTACTGTAAAGAATAGGGTGACTTTTTTGGCATTGATTTTTGGATTAAAGATAACAACAAAAGCAGTTATCAAAATAATTACACCAAATACCATATATGCAAGAGTTAATTTAAAGAAAATATCTAATTTATCTAAAAATATTTCCCTATCAACTGCTTCTTCACTTAACACGACATCAAAACCAACTTTATGTTGATACTGTGATATTAAAGCCAAATATTTTTCGGCTTCTGTATAATTAGCATTCGCTGTATTTGTAATAAAACCGTTAACAAGAGTTTGCACAGCAGTTTGATTCATGCCTTTAAAAGAAGTAAATGCTTCTAAAGGTGCATACCATTTGTTATTTTCACTTGAAGATTTTTCTTGAGGAAAGATTTTAAACATATCTCCATTAAAAACCATATAGGCAACATTTAAGCGCTCATCAACGGCAATAATATCACGTTCGTAAGTTCCTCTTTCATTTGGGCTTGTCATACTAGCTTTTTGTGATTCTTCTTGTAATAAGTATTTTCCATCTTTAAACACATCAGAGAATGCAAGGTATTTATTTTTTATATCAATCCCTAATATTTTTTTAAGCTTAGGTGTTTTTATAGAGATCATTTTTACATCTCTCCAAATTTCAGGCCTACTTAACATTCCTAGTACTATTTGATTATAGTTTAGAGAAAATAAATTATCTCTACTTGAGAGTTTATTTACTATTTCTTTATTTAACGCTTCTAGTGGTTTCATTCTTCCACCATTACTTTGCACCGTTAATTTGGCAAAATTTTGCGATATCTCTTTTGCATTAATATTTAAATCTTTCGCATATTTTACAAATACTTCTTGTTCTACAAAAGGAAGTGTTTGCGCTTTTAAATCCAGTGTTGAAAAAGAAAATAAACACAATAATAAAGCATAAGCAATATTTTTTTCTTTTACCATCTTTGTAAGTTTCGTAAAGCGTGATTTTTTATCAAATAAATTAAGGCTAAAACCAAGAATTAACATTAAATAACCAAAATAGGTTGGCCATTTTCCAGGGTCATTATTAACAGATAAAACAGTACCTTTTTCATCAGGATCAAAAGAGCTTTGAAAAAATAAAAAGTTTCCTTCTTTTAAAGTATTGTTCATAAATATACGGTAATCATAAGGTTTATCGTCTTTTTTAATCACTGTAACTTCAGAAGCATAAGAAGCTGGACTCATACTACCTGGGTATCGTTCAAGTTGGAAATCGTTTAAACGAAGAGAAAAGGGTAAGGTTAATGTTTTTGAACCGTACTCCATAGTAATTAACGTGTCTCCAAAACTTACAGTTCGTGGCACGCCTTGAATTCCTCTTTTTCCCGGTAGTTTAACTGTTTTTGTAATGCCATTTAATGTAGCATCTACTGTTAAAATACTCATATCATCTTTACCTTTTTTAACATAAAAAAAGTTATTTAGAGTAACATTTAGAATTTTTTCATCAAAGCTAATATCATGAGAAAAGTGCTTGTCTCCAATTGCTCCAAACTCCATTGGGAATTCTTTGTAAAAACCTTTGTTTTTTAGTTTAATCTTGACCTGCAAATAAGGTTCTTGAGAAATCATAAGATTAGAGGTTTCACCTTCTCTTATGTGAATGATACCTTCATATCCCATATATCTAGTAATTGCAGCACCTAATAAAATGACAATAAAAGAAGAATGGATTAAGAACCTAGCTGGAGCTTTCCACATTTTTCTTTTATACATAATACAGGATAAGTTAATACTTGCCAGTACAAAAATTATTTCATACCAAAGATGATTGAATACTAAAACTCTAGCAGTTGAAGTTCCATAATCATTTTCGATGAACGTTGCAATTCCTGCACCAATAGCTAGTATTGCCAATAAGGAGAGCGCTAGTTTAAAAGAGAAAAAAATATCCGTGATTTTGCTCACATATAGTCCTTTGTAAATATGTCATCTAAATAAAATCGATTATATAAAATTATTGTGTATATAGCGTGTATTTATTTAGTATCTTGCTGATTTTAATAACAAATAATTAATGAAGAATTAACTCATTGTTTAAAAAATGTAATTATAACAAAACTTAGGTTTTAAAGGCTTGATTTTACTCAATTTATAAATAAAATAGTCGTCATGATATAATAAAATAATAGTAAAAATTTATATTGTTTGGCTATACTTCCAAAATGGATATAGAGAAATTAAAATTAAAAAAAATAAAATGTTTAGAATGGAAAAATGTTAAACCATGGGTTGATCAATTAAACCGTCTAAAAGAGATGAATATTAACACTGATAAAATCAGTCTTAATGACAGTGTTTGTGTAGGTAAAGCAAATGAACTTAATGAAGAAGAACAAGAAATGCTTCTCGAAACTGCAAAAAAACTAATTCCATGGAGAAAAGGTCCTTTTAATCTTTTTGGTTTGGAAATCAATTCTGAATGGCAAAGTAATATTAAATATGATTTGATACGCCCATTTTTTGATTTAAAGGATAAAGTTGTTGCAGATATTGGCTGCAATAATGGTTATTATATGTTTCGTATGTTAGAAGATAAACCAAAAAAAATAATTGGTTTTGATCCTGCTCCTTTACCTATGCTTCAATTTGAACTTGTGAATCATTTTTATAAAAGTAATATTGAATATGAAATGCTTGGTGTTGAACATTTAGAAGCATACAATCATAAATTCGATTTTATCTTTATGTTAGGTGTTTTATATCACAGACCAGACCCCGTAGGAACATTAAAATCTTTAAACAGAGGATTAAATAAAGGTGGAGAAATCTTAATTGATACTTTTATGATAGATTCAGAAGAAGAGGTAAGTTTAACGCCGCATGATAGATATTCTAAAATACCTAATATATATTTTATCCCCAGTATAAAAGCCTTAAAAAATTGGTTAAATAGAGCAGGCTTTGGAGATATTGAAATTTTAGCAACTACAATTACTTCAAACGAAGAACAAAGAAAAACACCTTGGTCTTTTGATCAAAGTTTGGAAGATTTTTTAGATCCTAATGATTCGTCCAAAACCATAGAAGGTTATGCGGCACCTAAAAGAGTTTATATTAAAGCAAAAACCTTAAAATAAGTCAATTGTATCCTCTTCTTTTATTTCAGTAAAATGTTGAAGGGTACTTCTTCCCGTATTTTTAGCCTCATACAATGCAATATCAGCATTTTTGATAGCATCATCAATTGATTCATAGGTATGGTATAAAGTAAGACCAATGCAAACCGTTTTTTGAAGTATGTATTTTTCATGAACAGGGATTTCAATTTTAGAAAATTCTTCTATAATTTTATGAGCTGTTTTTTCAACTTCATTTTTTGACGTAGAGTTAATCAAAGATACTAAAAACTCATCACCTGTTAATCTGGCAACTACATCAAATTCTGATATGTTTCCATGGATCACTTTTGCAAGTTCAATAAGAACTTTATCTCCTACATCATAGTCAAATTCATCAATAACAGCTTTAAAATGATCAATACCAATCATCAAAAAATAAATACTTGATGTTTTATTTTTTGATAAAGATAAAAGTTTTTTAACATGTTTCGTCAAATATTGTCTATTATAAACATTTGTAACAGAATCAATACTTTGAGATTCTACATAATTCTTCTTAAGTATTCCACTTTGAATAATAGGTGCAATTTGACTGAAGGCAGCTTCAATAACAGAATAATTACGTTGTAATATCTCAAAGTGCACTTTAGAATTGGTATTAAAAGAAACAATAGCATTCAAGTTAGTATGCGTGTTTATTATAAAGAAAATTGAAAGTTCATCATCAAGATAAAATTCTTCACCTTTTTTATAAACAATACTTTTTGTATTGTCATCAATATCAAATAATGAAAACGTTAGATTATCAACATTAAAATGAACACTTAACCAAGAATGAATATAATCAGCACTTTCTGTTATACTTCTTGCATACTGCAGTTGGTCATTAAGGGCATATATACGCTCTAAGGCTGTAAAAGCTCTTTCATCGCTTGCTGATTGTTTAATAAGATCTAATATATTTTTCATTTTTTCTCCTAAAAAAGCTCTACGCTTGATGATAAGTCTTTTGAATATTTAAATACTTTTGAACGTCCAGCATTTCTTGCTTCTAATAAAGAAATATTAGAATTTTTAAGAATATCCTCAATTGTAGCAGAATCATTTGGATATAAGGTAACTCCCGCACAAATGGTTTTCTTTAAAACAGCTTCTTGACCAGGTAAAAACTCTAATTTTGAAAATTTATTTACAAGTTTTTTTGCAATAAATTCTGCATTATTTGCATTCTCAACATTTGGTAGCACAATTAAAAACTCATCTGCTTCTAAATGAATAACAATATCAGAACTTCTAACTTCTTTCACAAGCATATGTGCAAGTTTAATAAGTACATCTTCCCCAACATCATAAGAAAACTCTTCTATAACTGCTTTAAAACGATCAATTCCAATACTTAAAAAACCAATGACATGCTTTTCTCTATGCGCAAGAGGCAGCATTTTTTCAAGATGTTGTACTAAATACTTTCTATTATATAAACCAGTGGTATAGTCAATTAGTTTTAATTTCTTTATTGTGTCATTTAAATAAATAGTGTATACCATGTTTGATAATATAAGTGTTAGGTTTTTAAGTATTTCTGAGGTTTCTTCAATTTCTTTTATACTTATCTCATTGTTATAGAAAAAATTAAAGCTTATATCTACATCATTGTTGAGTGTATAAGTAAGAGATAAAGAATGCTCTGAGACTGAACCATGTTTTACACTAAAGAGTAATTCTTTTTTGACTTTACTTTTATCTTTAATTAAAAGCTCAAAAGAATTTATGTAATAGTGATTGAAGAAAAAATCATTTAATAAACCATAGCCTTCATTAATATTTTTATTATTGACTATTTTTTCTTCTAAAGTTAAGAGATTTTCTTTATCTTCTTTTTTAATGCAAGTAAGTTGTTTAATAATATTTCTTTTAATAATTTACCTTTCATTGACAAATAAATAACATTTAATAGCATTTTATTATAATTTGACTTATAGATAATTTAGCCACTGCACTAAAGAGTTATTTTCTTCTTTTAATGTAGTAGAAATTCCATGACCTGGATGGATATTGTAATCATTTTCCCACGACAATACTTTTTTAAGAGATCGTTTCATATCATCGACATTAGAATATGGAAAATCACAGCGACCAATACTGTCTTTAAAAATAAAATCGCCTGAAAACATATCATTGTTTATTTGAATCATTGAACAACCAGGTGTATGTCCTGGAAAAAAATGAAATTTAATTTTAATACCTTCTATATCTATTTCTTCATCTTCCTCAATTTCTACATCTGCTTGTGAATGAGGCATTCCTAGTCCATACGAATCCATAGTAAGCATAAAAAGATCTTTTTTAGGGGTATGTAGTTTAATGTTATATGTTTTACAAACAATATCATTGGACCACACATGATCAAAATGCCCATGTGTATTTAAAACAGCGATTGGATTTGTGACATTTTGTTTAATCCAAGGCAGAGAATTCATCCCAGGATCAATAATTAAGTCTTTTCCATTGATGCTTGCTATATAACAATTGGTTTGATAATCTCCCATTGCTTGTACTTTGATATCCATTTAAATCCTTCTTATTCTAAGTATATTATAACAATAAGGAGGAAACAACTTGCTTATGTTTACTAAAAACACAGTTTTTACGTAAATTAAAAGTGCCTAATGTTTAAGAAAGGATAAATAAGAAAACGCAATGTTTAAAAAAGGAAGAGGTAAAATTATTATCTTAGTTTTAATTTATTAAAATTTATAGAGTAGGGTAGATGCGTTTAAGATAAGTGAACTTCTTAATTAATATAATAACTTTGAAGAACTGAAAATTATAGTAATATATAATTTTCAGCTTAATAAAATTGATTATTTAAACCAGTTTCTTACTTTATCGAACATTGAATCAAAATTACGTTCATGCGGTTTACTTTGTGAACCAAAAGACTCTTGAAGCTTTTCAAGTAAATCTTTTTGTTCACTGTTTAAGGTATTTGGATATTTGATTTTAATTTGTACTACAAGGTTCCCCATGCCGTAACCTTGAACAGATTTAACACCCTCATTTTTAAAGTTAAATTGTTCCTTATCTTTAGTTCCCGCTGGAATTTTTAATTCTAACTCACCTCTTAATGAAGGAATTGTAATACTAGCACCTAAGGCAACTTGCGTAAAAAATATAGGAACTTCAATATAAATATCATCGTCATGTCTTACAAAGTGCTTGTCTTCTTTTACAGAAATTTGTAAATACAAATCACCTCTTGTATTATCAGGTGCAATATTTCCTTTATCCGAAATTCTGATTCTATTTCCATCGTTTACACCTTCTGGAATAGATACTTCAAAGCTGCTTTTTTCTTCTTTAAATCCATGTCCAAAACATTTCTTACATTTTGCACTAACACTTTGTCCACTACCTTCACAAGTAGGGCAGGCTTGTGCAAAAGTCATAAAACCTTGTCTCATATGAACTTGTCCTTGTCCTTTACACGTAGAACAAGTAGAAAGTTTAGCATCTTTTGCTCCCGTGCCTTTACAAGGTTCACAAGCTGTTTTAAATGTATATTTAATTTCTTTTTTACAGCCAAAAACTGCTTCATTAAATTCTATATTAATTTCTACTGCAACATCTAGATTGTATTTATAGGTTTTAGTTTGAGCACGTCCTTGTCCCCCTCCGCCAAAAGCAGAACCAAACATTTCTTCAAAAACAGAACCAAGGTCATCAAAACCACCAGAAAAACCACCTCTTTGCTGTCCATGGCCTTCTAAACCTTCTTTTCCATATCTGTCATAAATTGAGCGTTTTTCATCATCACTTAATACTTGATATGCTTCATTAATTACTTTAAATATTTCTTCGGCTTCTGCATCTCCTGGATTTTTATCAGGGTGATATTTTTTAGCCATATTTCTGTAGGCTTTTTTAATAGTACTTTTATCTGCGTTTTTACTAATTTCTAATAATTCGTAATAATCTTTGTTAATCAATTAGTAGCTCCTAATTTTTTATGCGATTTTACCTAAATTAAGATAAAAATAAGATATAAAAAATAAAAATTATAGTAAAAATAAGATTATCTTACGTATGTTTAAAAATTATTTGATATAATTCGCTTATGAAAAAAGGATTAGAAAAATTTTATGATTTGGTTGAAGCTTTTGAGGCTTTACCAAGCATTGGAAAAAAATCAGCATTACGTTTGGCCTATCATATATTAATGAATGATAATTATTTAGGTATAAAAATTGCACATAGCATAGAAAATGCACTAAAAAGTATTAAAAAATGCCAAGAGTGTGGGTGTATGAGTGAGCATGAAATTTGTGAAATTTGCTTAGATGATTCACGAAACGCACAAATACTCTGTTTGGTGCAAAGTGCTAAAGATATCTTTGTAATTGAAGAATCAAAACAATTTAAGGGGAAATATTTTGTAATTGAAGAATTAGAGCAAGAAAGTTTATCTCTCTTGCTTTCTTATGTAGAAAATAACAAAGTAAACGATATTCTATTTGCACTTACCCCTTCTTTGTCAAATGATGCTTTTATTTTGTTTATTGAAGATAAACTTCAAAGTTTTGATATAAGCTTTACAAAAATAGCACAAGGTGTTCCAACAGGTGTTTCTTTAGAAAATGTCGATATTTTGTCTTTGGCAAAAGCCATACAAAGTAAGGTTGTTATTTAAATAATTATTAAAAGCCAAAAAGATATTTTTTTGTTTACTCAAAATAGCATTGCTTAATTAAATTGTTATTTCAACATCATTTCGTAATGATATGCTAATGAAGAGGACTCATTGCAAATAATGAATTTGCTTTTATATTGGGATTAATATTTTTTTTTAGTTAGAACTATCTTGCAATTTAACTAAACATAATTTTGGATTTAAAATAAAATAAATAAAATAATTTAAATTTTATTTACACTAACGTAGCTTTTTTGGAATAAGAGGCTATAATGACTCAATGAATAAAAGAATAGTATGTCAAAAATGTTTGTATTATTTTGTGACTTGGCAAAATAAACAACCACATGGTTGTAAAGCCTATAATTTCAAATCAAAAACCATTCCTTCTGTGATAGTTAAACGTTCCAGTGGACTAGATTGTTGTTTTTTCACTCAAAAGAACCAAGGTTAATTTATGTCTGAACTTGTAGAACCTATACGTATACTTAGGCTTAATCAAAAAACGGTTATTAAATATTGGCTAGAAAATGAAACCTTGTGTACGTTATTGCACGAAAAACGAATAATAATAAAAGACTTTTTAAAAAACTATGCCTTACCTCTTTTAGCGTATTACACAAATGCATTAAAAGAACAAACCTTTCATGTAAATAAAGAATTTTCAAACAAACTCATATCATTCTTTTTAAAGAAGGAACTTAAGGCAGGAGAAGTTTTTACAATATACAATGAGATTAAAAAAGCCTTATTAGAGGTATTGTATATAAATAATATTGACTCACATAAGGTTTTTAAACGGATTAATTTTGTATTTGAAAAGAATATCTCTTCTATTTTAGCTTCATACACGATAAACAATACAAAAACGGTAAAAGTGAATGAAGATTTAGCATTAGAACATGCTAAAAACATTGAGATAATTGATAAAAATATACTTTTGTGTAAGTTGGATAAAGACTTTAAATTCACCTACGTATCAAGTGCATACTGTGACTTGAGTTTATATTCCAAAGAAGAGCTTTTGGGTAATATGTATGATTTCTTAAAATTTAGCAAAAAAGAAGATACTCTTTATTTCAAATTAATTGAAGAACTTAAAAAAGGTAAAAAACATCAAACAGAATTAAAGTGCAGAAAAAAAGATGGTACTTTTTATTACTTAAATGTTTATATTGTTCCTTTGCTTGATAAAGAAGGATCTTTACTTTCATATGAAATTATAGAACACGATATATCCTTAGAAAAAGCCTTGGAAGAACAACAAGAGATGTTTATTGAACAAAGTAAAAGCGCAGCAGTTGGAGAAATGATTTCTATGATTGCACATCAGTGGAGACAGCCTTTACAAGCAATTTCTATTTTAATACAAAAATTACCCTTGACTAAAATGATGGATGGACAAATACCTGATGATGTTTTAGATCAAGTTGTAAATGATTCTAATATACAACTTGAATATATGTCAAAAACAATAGATGATTTTAGAGATTTTCTTAAACCAAATGTAAAAAAAGAAAAGATTAGTGTTAAGAATTTATTGTTAAAAGCAAAAGATTTTTTATCCTATATGTTAAAA
>CAJXWI010000053.1 GCA_913062735.1 uncultured Arcobacter sp. | reverse complement strand
GAAATAGGAATTAAGATAGGAATAATAATATATGAAATTTCAACAAAATCAATAAAAAATCCAAGTATAAAAATAGCTAACATTGTAAAAATAACAAAAGCCCATACCGTATCTCCTGGTAAGTTTGTCATAAAGTGTTCAACTAATTCTTCTCCCCCAGTATACGTAAATACCATAGAGAAAGCCGTAGCTCCAATTAAAATAGCAAAAACCATTGAAGTAATAGTTACTGATTCTTTTGCAGCAAGTCTTATCATTCCAAATGAGAAGGATTTATAAAGAAGTGCTAATAAAACTGCACCTAAACATCCCACTGCTGCTGATTCAGTTGGTGTTGCAATACCTGCAAAAATAGAACCTAAAACCATTAAAATTAATGTTAATGAAGGAATAATATCTTTTAAAGCTCTAAATACTTGTGCTTTTTTGTCTCCTCTGCTTGGATCAGCAGGAATTGCTGGAGCCATGCTTGGGTTCAAATACGCAACAATCATAATAAAAATAATATAACATGCAACTAACATAACCCCAGGGCCAAGTGCTGCTGCAAATAAATCTCCAACAGGAACTTGGAATACATCTCCTAGAATAATTAATACAATAGAAGGAGGAATAATCTGACCCAAGGTACCAGAAGCACAAATAGTTCCAGTTGCTAATTCTGTATTGTATTTATATTTCATCATTACAGGAAGTGAAATAACTCCCATAGCAACAACAGAAGCTCCAACAACACCAGTTGATGCAGCAAGAAGTGATCCTACAAGTACAGTAGATATTGCAACTCCACCTCTAATTTCTCCAAACAAAAAGCCCATTGATTCTAATAATCGTTCAGCTAAACCAGTTTTTTGTAAAACGATTCCCATAAAAATAAACATAGGAATGGCCATTAAAATAGTGTTTTGCATAATAGAATAGATTCTAAAAGGCATGAAGTCAAACATTGCAACGCCTTCTTCAAGACCTTCTAATAAACCAACAATAAAACCTTCGTCAAAACCAATTTCTACAATTCCGGCAATTAGCCCAAACATAACAGAAACCGCTCCAAAAGTAAAAGCTACAGGAAAACCAATTAACAGCATACACAATGCTGTAAAAAACATAATTATACCAATCATTTGGTTTCTTCCTTATGTATGCTACTTTTTATTGCTTCAATTTCTTCTTTAATTCCGTGTTCTTCCATTTTATGCAAACCTCTATATGTATTAAGGTTTTTTATAAAATAGCCTGTTGCAGTTATAAATAAAAGTAAAAAGGATAAAGGAATAAGTGCTTTAACTATCCATCTGTGTGTAAGTCCACCTGGATCACCTGATATTTCCCCTGATTGAAATGTTTCAACCACAAAAGGAACAGAAGCTAAACCAATTAAAATAGCTAAAGGATAAATAAAAGTAACTACTCCAATCATATTAATCATTGCTTTTTTATTAGGTGATAATCTATCATAGATTAAATCCACTCTAACATGACCATCTTCTTTTAGTGTATAAGCCATTCCCAGTAAAATAACAACTGAGAACAAGTGCCATTCCATTTCTTGGAAAGCAATTGAGCCAGATTTAAAAAAATACCTCATAACAACGTCATATGTTACATTCATAATCATAAGCACTATTGCCATTGAAGTAACTGCTCCAATAAGATCTGCAAATTTATCGAAGGCTTTTTCTACTTTTAATAACATAAAAATTCCTTTTCTCTTCTATCAAATTATTTTTTTATAAAAATAATTATAATTATACTGAATTATTATTACAAAAAAATGACAATGTCATATTCTTTTATAAATTTTGTTCCGTATAAGTATAATTAAAAGTGTTGTTTATTTGTTTAATATTTTAGTAAAAGATTTTTCCCCTAAGGGGAAAAATACTTATCTTATAAGTTGTCTTTTAAGTATAAGAAGTCAGACATTTTAGTCCATTCTCTTGCTTTCTTTTGGAAAGCAGCTTGTGAGTCTAAAATTTCTTTTAATAAAGGTTGCCCTTTAGTTTTTTCAATTAATAATTCTTTGTTTGTTTTTTTCATAGCATCCATTACAGATTTAGGAAAAGTTTTAACTTTAATGTTTGGATATTCTTTACCCATTTTATCCCATGCTTCAGCAGACATTGCATAATTTTGAGCATACATGTCATAAGCAGTTAATCTAACAGCAGTGATTAAGATTTTTTGTAAATCTTTTGGTAATTTGTTGAATTTTTTCTCATTAATTAAATACTGTAATTCAGTACCTGGTTCATGCCATCCTGTATAATAGTAAGGAGCTACTTTATGGAATCCCATTTTGATATCCATTCCAGGGCCAACCCATTCAAGAGCATCAATTGTACCTCTCTCTAGTGATGTATATAATTCACCTGAAGGAATGTTAGTTACAGTAAGACCTAATTTAGCCATAACTTCACCAGCAAATCCAGGAATTCTCATTTTAAGACCTTTTAAATCTTCTAATGATTTAATTTCTTTTCTGAACCATCCACCCATTTGATTTCCAGTGTTTCCACCAGGAAAAGATAATACTTTATGTTTTTTGTATACTTTTTGCATTAAGTCCATACCACCACCGTAGTAAAACCATGCGTATTGCTCAGGAGCAGTCATACCAAAAGGCATAGTTGTAAAAGGTAAAGTATTAATATCTTTTCCCTTCCAATAATATGATGCACTATGACCCATATCATACTGACCACCTTTAACCATATCTAAAATACCTAAAGCCGCTTTATGTTTATTAGAAGCATCTACTCTAATAAGAAGTCTTCCATTAGACATTTCTTTAACCATTTTAGCCATGTTTTTTGGTGCGTCAATGAAGGGTGATAATGTTGGCCCCCAAGTAGTTGCCAATTTCCATTTATATACTTTTTCTTTTGCAGTAGCAGCCGTTGTTAAACCAGCAACAACAGTAGCAGCAATAAGAAACTTAGTAGTTTTACTAAATAACGTCATTTATTCTCCTTTAATTTTGTTATAAAGAATTGTAACAGCCCTGAATGATAACGGTATGATATTTTTACTCATATCAAGAATATAGAGTATTCTTGATAGCAAGATTTATTTTATTACTCGATTCTAAAGATGTACCCAGTATCTACAATGGTTTCTATATAATCTTTTTTTAGTGTTTTTCTAAGTCTTCTTATAAGCGTTCTAATGGATTCTAAAGAAACAAAAGAACCTTCCCAAACATAAGATTCAATAGCTTCAAAGGATACTACTTTGTTTTTTTTACTTAAAAATAAGTTTAAAAGCAGTCTTTCTTTTTTTGTTAATCGTATTTCTTCTTCATCTAAAAGTATAAAAGAAGATTTAAAATCGAAATATGAGTTTTCATCAAACTTGATTTTTTCATCTTCTATGATGCAGAGTTTTTGTATTTTTATTTCAAGTTCATCAATAAAAAAAGGCTTTTTTATATAATCATTACAGCCAAAATCATACGATTCTTTAATTAATTCCAGTTCAACAGAAGCAGAAATAATAATAACAGGAATATCAATATACTCTTCCCGTATTTTTTTTAAAATTTTTATTCCATCAATATTGGGAACATTAATATCTAAAACAAAACAAGAATAACCATCATGAATTGCATCATATGCTTCTTGTCCATCAATAAAAGTATCCACTTGATAGTCTTTAAGTTCTAAGCGTTTTTTTATGGTGGAATTTAGTTTTACATTGTCTTCAAGAAGTAATATTTTCATGTCTCTCTCCTAAAATATGTGGAATTTTTATTGTGAATACAACTAAATTATTTTGATTATGCACACGAATATGGCCTAACATTTTATCTTCAATAATAACCTTTGCCATATATAAACCAAAACCAGTACCCTCTTCTTTTGTTGTAAAGTAGGGATCAAAAATAGAATTAATGATTCTATCATCAATTGTACCCCCGTCATCTATAATTTCAATTATATTGTATTTTTCATCTGAGCTTATTTTTATTGTAAGTTTAAATTTTTCATTTGATTTTTTTTCAAGTATTTTATTTTTTGCATTGTTGATAATATTCAATAAGACTTGTTTAAATTCATTTTCAAAACCATAAATTAATAGTTCTTTTGTTTTATTGTCGTATTCAATTTTTTTACTTATATTTGAGTAGAACAATTGTTTTCCAACGATCTCAAAAATTTCATCAAAAGAATTTTTAATTGAAAAGAGCGTTCTTTTAGTTGAAGGTTTTAAAAAGTTTCTGAAATCACTTAGTGTTTTTGACATATATTTAATTTGTATCATAGAGTCATTTACAAAATCATCCATATGTACTTTTTGTAATTCTTCTAATAAATATGAGGTTTGAATATCTTGAACTTGTGCACTTAATTCAACTAAAGGTTCATTCCATTGATGGGCAATTGCAGCTATCATATCCCCCATTTCTGCTAATTTTCCTTGTTGAATTAAAAATTGTTTTTGTTGCAGACGTTCTGTAATATCATCCATAATACATACAATTCCTCCAATAGTTCCATCTGAGTTTAAATACACTGCTTTATTTAAAAGAATATTTTTCATGGAACCGTCTTCAAAGTGTAAGGTAAGTTCTGAGTTATTTGTACCCAATGTTTCTAGAAGTTTTTTATCTATAGTTACATTTTTAAGTGCTAAGTCTTTGGGATAAAAATCATAAGCTGTTTTTCCAATAACTTCTTCTTTTTTCATAGAAAAAAGTTTTGCAAAAGCATCATTACATCCCAGAAGTTTCCCATTTTTACTTTTGTAATAAATGGGGCTTGGCATAGTATTTAATAAAACTTTATCAAATTTAACAATGTTTTGTAAGTTTTTTTCCATTAGTTTTCGTCTTTTAATATTGGCTTTCATACTTAAAACCATGACAGAAAGAATAAAAATAGAAATAAGAGACAAAACAACAAACTTTGTATATTCTTTATAAATAGTTGAGGGTTCATTAATTAAAGTATATTCTTTTATATAAGGTTTTATATCAATATCATATTTGTTTAATTCTTTATAATCAAAAATATATTTATTGGGCGATTTTTCTAAAATTGGAATATCTTTTATCTTTTTATTTTTTAATAAAATATCCAAGGCCATTTTGGAAACTGCTTCCCCTTGTGATACTGCTGATGTTAACAAGCCTCCCACAATTCCATAGTTTAAATAAAAATCCCATAAACCATAAATAGGTACAACTGCTTCTTTCTTTATTTGCTGAAAACTTCTTTTATGAGAAAAATATTTCCCCGTTTTGTCTTTAAAAAGAAGAACATATAAAATGATGGTGTCATCTTGAAGTTTTGAAACCTTTTTTTTAATTTTTTCTATATCCATGTTGTCTATGTATTCTATATTAATAATCTTTTTATATTTTTTGATTATTGGACGTAAATCACGTCTCATTGCTAAACCGGTTTTTGATTTATCGTTTAATATTAGTAGATTTTTCATCTTGGGATGAAGTTTTAAAATCAATTCAAAGTTCTTTTTTAAATCAACTTGTTCTACGACTCCTGTCATATATTTATTCATATTGTTTTCATATAAGAGATTTTTATCAAAATTATTAATACCACAAAATAATACGGGTAGGTCTTTAAATAAATAGTCATGGTAACGAATAGCAAAATCAAAAGCATTATTATCGCTTGCAATAATTAAGTCAAATTTTCTTTTTTTGAATTGATCTTTATATAAAGAAGCCAATTTATCTAAGTATATTGGTCCTGCTACTCTTTTTGTATCCATATATACTGTTGTTAATTCTATGTTTTCATACGGTTTTAGATTTTTTTCTATTGTTTTGGAGATATCATCGCTCCAAATATAGCCTTTATGATAGGAGTGAAGTAATAATACATCTTTTGAAAAAAGATTAAGTGCCAATAATAAGAGTACAAGAATATATTTCATAAGCTTCTTTTTCTCTTATTATAGCCAGTTATTTTTTAGTCTATGAAAATAACATAACCGGTTTTGGGACCATGTGCTCCAATAACCAGTGCTTGTTCAATATCAGCTGTTTTAGAAGGTCCAGAAATAAAGACACCATATCTTCCTTCTTCAAAAGATATTCGTTCATAAGCTTCATGCATATTATTAAGAATTTGGTCTTTTTTTACTACTAGTACTATATGCTGGGCTATAAAATATAAAGCACGGTGCTTGTTGTCTTCATTTTTTACCCAAACAGCACCATTTTCAGCTATTGCAAACTCCCCTTTTATTATTGCTAAATCTACATCTTTTAAATCATGTGGATCTGTTATATCATTGCTGTTAAAATTACCCAAGCTGCACTCTTGCACATTTGATACAATGTTTTTTTCATCTGCATATAATGACATGATTAGCTTGTCTAAGTCTTCTTTTGAGCTTAGAAATGACTTTCCTCCCACTGTATTAATCATAGAGCTAAATTGTGTGTATGTATCTTCGTAGGTAATTCCAAAATTGTCATAAGAAGGCAAAGCATTCGCTTGTGTTTTATTATTTTGCTTAATTTTGTTTAATATTATTTCTCTACTTGTCATTTTCATCTTCTTTCATTTTTTTATACAACTCTTTAAATGAGTACTCTGGCAATTCTGGAATATCTCTTGTTTTCCCCCAAATATTGAATTTATTATAAATAAGTTTTTTTGGAATATAAGGCATGATTTTTCTTCCTACTTTTCCTAAAAAATCTATTAATTTTGGTCGTTCAAATACATAGGTCATTACTTTCATTGAAAACATTTTCTTTTTATCTAAGTGTCCATTTTTTCCTAAATCTTGTCTGTGTTTATACAGTTGTGAATCTAAGTCAATTTTCACAGGACAAACATTGGTACAAGAGCCACAAAGCGTACAAGCAAATGGTAAAGAATTGTGTTTTTTAGGTTCTTTAAAAGCAGCTAAGCTTGAACCAATAGGTCCTGGAATTACGTATTCGTAGGAATGCCCTCCACTTCTTCTGTATATGGGACAGGTATTCATACACGCTCCACAACGAATACAGTTTAATGCTTTTACATAATCTTTACTTGCTAAAAATTCTGCTCTTTTATTATCAACAATTACAATATGCATTTCACCACCATCAATTGGTCCATGAAAATGTGAAGTATAAGAAGTTATGGGTTGCCCGATTGCACTTCTTGCTAATAACCTTGTAAATACACTTAAGTCTTTTAATCTTGGAATGATTTTTTCCATTCCCATTGATGCGATATGTAATTTAGGAAGGGATACTCCCATATCTGCATTTCCTTCATTGGTACAAACAACAATGCCTCCTGTTTGTGCAATTGCAAAGTTTACTCCAGTAAGTCCTGCATCAGCGCTTAAAAAATCTTCTCTTAAGGCACTTCTTGCAGATCTTGTTAAATAAGTGGGATCATCATTTCCTTTTTGTGTACCTAGTTTTTCATGAAACGTTTCTGCAACATCTGAGCGTTTTAAATGAATAGCAGGTAGGACTATATGAGAAGGTGCTTCATTTCTTAATTGAACAATTCTCTCCCCTAAATCTGTGTCAATAACTTCTATTCCTCGCTCTTCTAAATAAGGATTTAAATGACACTCTTCTGTTAACATGGATTTTGATTTTACAAGCTTTTTAACTTCTTTTTCTTTTAGAATTTTATAAACAATTTCATTGTGTTCTTGCGCATCTTTAGCCCAATGAACTTTTATGCCATTGTTTATTGCATTTTTTTCAAACTCCTCTAAATAAGAATCGAGTTTATTCATAGTGTGACTTTTTATCAAGTCTGCGTATGAACGTAGTTCCTCCCATTCAGGGATACTTTTAGATGCTTTATCTCTTTTTTCTCTTACAAACCATAGGGCCTTATCATGCCAATGCATTCGTTCATCATTCTTTACATAAGCAGCTGCATTTATTGGATGTTTTGCCATTATAGTTTCTCCCCTAAAAGTATTTGAGATATATGTAAAACTTTAAGTGGATTTTTCTCTCTACTAATTAAACCTTGCATGTGCATCAAACAAGACATATCCGCACCGGTCATTACTTCTACTTTATTGTCTTGATGATCTTTTATTCTATCTCTTCCCATGGCAGTTGAGAGGGCATCTTCACTTACACAAAATGTTCCTCCAAAACCACAGCACTCATCGTCTCTGTTTAAAGAAACAATTTCTATGTCTTTTACAAGAGATAAAATATTATGAAGTTTTGATGTTTTAGGCACATTAAGCTCGCTAGGTGTTCCTAAACCAAGGGATCTGTGCCCATGACAGGAATTATGAAGACCTACTTTATAAGGAAAAGAGCTCTCGATTTTGTCTATTTTTACTACATCATGTAAAAATTCTGTGATTTCATAAATTGAGTTTTTAATTTTATTGTAATCTTTGTTATCTTCAAAAAACTCAGCGTAATGTTCTTTTACCATAGTCACACATGAAGCAGAGGGAGAAACAACATAATCATAGTCTTTGAAGTTTTCAACAAACATATGGGCTAGGTTTTTTATACTAGATGAGCATCCAGAGTTGGCCATAGGCTGTCCACAGCATGTTTGATTGCTTGGGTATTCTACGTCAAAGTTAAGTTTTTTTAATAACAAGTAGGTAGACATAGATGCTTTGGGATAAAGTTCGTTCATAAAACAGGGAATAAATAATCCTATTTTCATTTTAACTCCTTATATAAACTATTGTGTTTATAATGATTTAAATAGAGTTTAAAAACTCTTTTCTTTTATCATCTTACATTAAGAGTATGATTAAGGTGTGATATTTTTTATTTAACATTTCAGTTAAGCTATATTTAAAATAAGTGTTACTTATTTTCTCATTATTACCGTAGAGTCATTCTCCATATAACCATTAATTATTTCTATATTAGGGCATAAATCTTCACAAAACTCCATAACTTCTTTCTTTAATATGTAGTTGTACGAATCTGAAGATAAAAAATTAAAAATAAAAGCATTTGTGCAGGAGAGATAAACATTATGTATAAAGATAAAAAATTCTGATTTATTTAATATATTTAAAGCGCCTGAACATAGGTAATAATCTTTTTGGGGTAAAGCTTCACTAAGCGCATTTTTAAGTAAAAATTCTAAAGAGGGGAATCTTCTCTTGCAAATATTAATCATAGATTGTTCGCAATCTATTCCTATATAATCAACATTTTTGTGATTCTTATGTAATAAATAGTTATAGTATTCGCCAAAACCGCAGCCAATATCTGCAAAAGTATGACTTGAAAGTTTTTCTTTTATAAAAGAGGTGATAATCTCAAAACGTTTATACTGGCTATCTTTGGAATTCCAATGCACTCCTAATGCAGATATTCCGTATTCTTTAATGGAGCCTTCGTAAAAACGTTTATTATCATCAAATGCCATTAAATTTGCTCTATTGTCACACCATTTTGCTCTAAAAAAGAGGAAATTATTTTTGAATTGGTATGTTCATAAGCTTTTTCAAAAACAATTTTTTTTATTCCTGCTGCAATTAAGTTCTTCGAACAATCTGCACAGGGTTCAAGTGTTACGTAAATACTAGCGCCTTCAATTGAGATACCTTTTCTTGCTGCCCATATTATGGCGTTCATTTCCGCGTGAATTTCATATGTTTTTGACCATTCATGGTGATCTTTTGTATATTGTCCTTCCCAATGTTCATTACAATTGGTAAATCCTGCTGGTGTTCCATTGTATCCAGTTGATAATATTCTTCCATCTTTTACAATTACAGCTCCCACTTGTTTGGACACACATTTTGAGGCTTTTGCTATTTCTTTTGCGATATTTATAAAATTTTTGGCACTTATCATCTTTTTTGACCTTTTTTTTATTGAGAGATTATTAAATTTAGTTATTTATTTGATTTTTTATAAAAACGTTATTTTCTTCTATTTTTGTCTAGAATTAGCAT
>CAJXWI010000052.1 GCA_913062735.1 uncultured Arcobacter sp. | reverse complement strand
GGCATTTTTATCTGCAACACTGCTTCCTATGGGAAGTGAAGCCTTGTTACTTTATGATGTTAAAGAAGGAAATAATGTTTATATCTTAGTTTTTGTGGCTTCTTTTGGAAATATTTTGGGCTCTTGTTTGAATTATTATTTGGGCTTAAAAGGGGAAGCTTATTTGGAAGAAAAAAAATATTTAGAAAAAAAAAGTATTGTTAAGTATAAAATATTTTTTGATAAGTATGGGGCTTATTCACTTCTTTTATCATGGGTTCCAATTATTGGTGACCCTTTGACATTTGTGGCAGGCGTACTAAAATACGATTTTAAAATCTTCTTACTTTTAGTAAGTCTTGCTAAATCCTTACGTTATATACTCTTGGTTTATTTAGTATTTTAAGACAAAATAGGAGAAAAGGCTTTAGTTCCGACTCTGATTTTTTGACCAATACTTAAAACTTCTTTTTGTTTTTTACTAATAACTATTTCTACTAATTGTTGTTCAATGCACAAGGTAGCTATATAAATTACATCTACTTGTTTTATATCTAAAATTTCTGCTTCAAAAGAGAATTTTTTTGAACCTTGTTGTTTTAATAAAACATCTAAGGCCTTACCTTCTTTTATGATTTTTCCATTTTCTAAAATGATTACTTTTGAGGCTAGTTTGTATATTTCACTTACATCATGACTTACCATTATTGTAGTCGTTCCAAACTCTTTATGAAGAAGTAGAATTTCTTCTTGCAGTTTTTGTCTCATAGCATTATCAAGTGCAGATAAGGGCTCATCCAAGAGCAAGAGTTTTGGTTTTTTCATTAAAGCCCTGCAAATAGCAATTCTTTGTTTTTGACCTCCACTTAAGGTTGAAGGATGACGTTTTCTTAGTTCATACATTTGTGTTAATTTTAAAAGTTTCTTAGCTAAAACAAAGTCTTTTTTTACATAAAGTAGGTTTTCTTCCACACTCATATTATCAAACAAAGCATAATCTTGAAATACAAAAGATATCTCTCTTTTTTGTATTTTTAAAAAATGGTTTTTGTTTAACCAAACTTCATTATCTACTTTTATGCTGCCTTTGGCAGAATCTAAGCCTGCAATTACACGTAAAAGAGTTGTTTTCCCTGCGCCACTTTTTCCACTTATACATAAAAAATCACCTTCTTTTAGTGTAAAATTTACATCTAAAGCCATTTCTCCTAGATTTCCATGTAAGGTTTTTTTTATATTAATTTCTATCATTTATATTCACCAAATCTTCTTTTACTTTTTGCATTAAAAATATATACTCCTAAAAGTACAATAAAACTTAAGGCTAACATGATAAAAGAATAAATATGCGCACTTTGATAATCCAATACTTCAACAAACTCATAAATAGCTAAAGAAGCAACTTTTGTTTCTCCTTCAATTGAACCACCTATCATTAAAACAACACCAAACTCCCCAACAGTATGAGCAAAAGTAATAACAAAAGCGCTTAAAACAGCAGGTTTCATATTAGGCAAAGCCACTCTTATTATTGTTTCCAGAGTAGATTTTCCTGCTAAATATGAAGCATCAAGCATATTTTGATTGAGTTTTTCAAACGCAGCTTGTAAGGGTTGCACCATAAAAGGCAAGGAATAAAAACAAGAAGCAATGACTAAGGAAGTAAAATTAAAAACCAAGGATATTCCAAATACATCATTAAAAAAGCCTCCAATAAGTGATGTAGGCGAGAGAGAAATTAAAATATAAAAACCAATAACAGAAGGAGGAAGCACGATAGGTAAGGCACTTATTGCTTCTAGATAAGGTTTTATTTTTGATTTTGTTTGGGAAAGATACCAAGCAAGTGGCAAACAAAAAGTGAATAATATAAGGCTAGTAAGTGCTGCTAATTTAAAAGATAAAATAAATGGTTCATAACTTAAATCTGTGAGTAAGATAAATAATTCTTTCATAAAATCTCTTTAATACTTATATCACTTGCATTGATGTAGATAAACACATCATCCTTGCATTTAAGCTTTAGATCATTTAGTTTTTTACTGCTGATTAAACTTTGCAGTTCTTCTTGTTTAAAGCACAGGCTGATATAGGATAAGAGTTTTCCTTCTTCTATGTGTGAAATTTTTGCTTTGATTTTATTCTCGCAAGAAATTAAAAGATTGTCTTCTTTTGAAATATTTATATGGGTGGGGTTAATACTTAATAAAACGTTTGAGTCTACTTTTATATTCTCCAATTCTAAAGAAATCATAGAAAATATTTCTTCTTCTTGCTCAAAATGCACAATATTTAGGTTTTGCATATTTTGAATTTTTGTGACTTTTGCTTTTATTGCATTACAAGAATAATCAATCATTAATGTTGTATCCATATTTTTTTAAAATTTCTTGGGCTTCTTTATTTAACATAAAGTCATAAAACTTTTTGGCTGCTTTATTCTTACGAGCTCTCTTTAATAATATTATACCTTGATTTAATGCAGGATATAAAGACGAGTCAACTTCTATCCAATGAATATTCTTTTTATATCTCTTTAATGTTTTTGAATATAAAGATGCTTTTGCAATAAAGGCAAGTTCGCTTGCACTTAAAGCATAGGTAATGCTTTGTGAAATATTTGAAGCATAAATAAACTTGTGTTTATTTTTTGTAAATAGATTCAATTTTTTTAATGCATGAAGAGATGCTTTTCCATAAGGTGCAGTAAGG
This sequence comes from uncultured Arcobacter sp., assembly GCA_913062735.1. The sequence goes on along the minus strand of CAJXWI010000052.1, from coordinate 7,263 downwards.
GTATTTGCAAGTGCTATTTTTTTTATACTTGAATGTGAGATAAGAGCAAGGCCTTGACTAAAGTCTCTTTGTTTTTGTGAAAACAATACCAAGGAACCTCTGGCATAAACGATAGGTTTAGAAACACTTAGTTTTTTTTCATATAAATATTGCGGATAGGACATATCTGCTGAGATAAATATGTCATATGGTGCACCATGAAGAATCAAAGAGGTTAATTTTCCACTTGAGGCAAGTGAGCTGGTAATTTTGATATCGGGATGCTTTTTATTAAAGGCTTTTTTTAAATCTTCAAAAGCATAAGCTACATTTGAAGAAAGGGCAAGCTTAATTTTTTCTGCGCTAAGAGAAAGAATTATTAAACTTATAAGAACAAATAAACGAAGCATTTTTACCCTTTATTTTTTTGCTGTTAATATAACCAAAATCTTTAAGAACTGTCAATGTTTAATTTCAAGATTTTTAATAAATAAGGTGAATATTTTTATTTTCTTAGGTTTGAGTTTGCTATAATTGGCAAAAGGAAATTTATGGAAGAATACAGCATCGTATCATTCATGCCTGATTGGGCTTTTATAACCATAAGTATTATATTTTTAGCTGCCCTACTTTATTTATTTATTAAAATTTTTATTATTAAACCTGCTTTTTTTTATTATGTAGAAGATAATTTATATAAAATTAAATGGAAATGGAGATGGAAAAAAGATAAAGTCATTGAACTGTATTGTTTTTGTCCTAAGTGTGAAGAACGGCTGGTTTATGACGATACTTCTTGCAGTGATAGATATTCTCTTAATAAAGAAACAAAATTTATTTGTGAAAAGTGTCATTTTTCAAGCTCTTTAAGTGGTGGAAATATTTCTTATTCTTTAAATATAATTGAGAGAGAGATTAATAGAAAAGTGAGATTAGATATATATGAAAAATGATGACGTTAAACTGGAACGATCTTATGAAAAAAACATTAAGATTATGGGGAAATCACTAAGAACATCCAGAATTATGCTTATTTGTACTTTGGGAATTGTTTATACTGTAATGTTATTTATGGAAAACAACTCTTGGATTGCTTTGGCTTTTACAGGGTTTTTTACTGCCTTACTTGCTTTTACTTTTTATGCTAAACAAATTGGTATTGTTTATTTTGGTGAATATTCTCTAGAAGTTTCAGCTTCTGGAGATATTTTCATCACAATCTTACATGGGCATTGCCCCAAATGTGAAGGACATTTAAAGCTTTATAAGAAAAGAAAAACATTTAACTCATTTATTGTTTTTATTAAGTGCGACCTTAATGATTCTCATATTTGGAATGCAGATGCTTTTGAAAAAGAGCAAGGAAGTATGAAAGAATAATTTAGCTTTCAAACTTTGTGTAAATGCCTTTATTTTTTGAAAATATTTTATACAATACTTTTTTGTAAGTAAATTCTAAATAATTGGCATGTAACCACAATCTTGATGCCCCTGTTTCTTTTATTCGTAAGTCTTTATCTAAAGACTTACTCAAATATTCTTCCACAATATCATCATTGACTCCATATATTGGATCTCCAACAATTCTGTATCCTATTGAATACAAATGCACTCGTATTTGATGCTGTCTTCCTGTATGTGGAATTGCTTCTACTAAAGTGATATTTTTTTCTTTAGAATATTTAATAGGTTTGATATAGGTTAAAGAACTTTTACCCTCTTCTTCTTCACAAACTTTCATTCTAACGCCAATTTTCTTGCCTTCTTTTGTGATGGCTTTATCAATTTTAACCTCACCTTTTAACTCACCTTCTACAAGTGCTAAATAGGATTTTTTATAGGCTTTTTTCTCGAACATATCTGCTAGGGTTTTAACTGCACGCTCATGTAAACCTAAGAGCAATAAACCAGAGGTTTCGGCATCAATTCTATGGGCTTGATTGGCTTTTTCTCCAAAGTGAAATCGTATTTCATCTAAGAGAGAGTATTTGGTATTTTTTGAATTTGGATGAATCATTAAATGGCTTGGTTTATCAAATAAAGCGAATTCTTTAAAAGTAAGCAAGGGTTGTAAACCTCTTGTATGCCCCTCAAACTCAGCTATATAGATATAATCACCGCGTACTACTTGTGAATTTTTATAAGAGACTTGATGTTCATCAAAGACACGATGTCTGCTCATCATTCTTTGTGAGAAAGAAGCAGTTAGACCTAATTCTTGCAGCAAAAGTAGTTGTATTTTTTTGCCCTTGACTGCTTTATATTTTTTTAAGATGAAAGGCAAATTTTATTCCTGAAATTTAAGTTTACATTAACAAAATATTAATAAATAATTTTGCAATTTTTTGATATTATAGCATACAAAATTTTGAAAAACGATACAGAATCACAAACAAGGGATTAGAAGATGGTTGAAAGATACGCTAGAGAAGAGATGACAAAAAACTGGACACAAGAAGCAAGATATGCAGCATGGTTAAAAGTTGAAAAAGCTGCTGTTAAAGCTTGGAATAAAATAGGTCTAATTCCTGATTCTGATTGTGAAAAGATTGTTAAAAATGCTACTTTTTCAGTTGAGAGAATTGAAGAGATCGAAGCTATTACACGACATGACTTAATCGCATTTACTACTAGTGTATCAGAAAGTCTTGGGGATGAATCAAGATGGTTCCATTATGGAATGACTTCTTCTGATGCAGTTGATACTGGGGTTGCACTTCAAATGAAAGATTCATTAGAAATCATTATTAAAGATGTAGAAATGCTAATGGAATCAATTAAAAAAAGAGCAATTGAGCATAAAATGACCTTAATGGTAGGTAGATCTCATGGTATTCATGGAGAGCCTATTACTTTTGGATTGACGCTGGCTGTTTGGTACGATGAAATGGCAAGACATAAAAAGAATTTAGAAGAAACTATGGATGTTATTTGTGTGGGTCAAATCTCTGGAGCTATGGGTAACTTTGCACATGCACCTTTAGAGCTTGAAGATTATGCAATGGCTGAACTGGGATTAAAATCTGAGCCTTGTTCTAATCAAGTAATTCACAGAGACAGATATGCAAGACTTGCTACAACCTTAGCTTTAGTTGCTTCAAGTATTGAAAAATTTGCAGTACAAGTACGTCATTTACAAAGAACAGAAGTTTATGAATGTGAAGAGTTTTTTGCAAAAGGTCAAAAAGGTTCTTCTGCTATGCCTCATAAACGAAATCCAATTTTAACAGAAAACATTACAGGACTTGCAAGAGTAGTTAGAACGTGTGTAACACCTGCTATGGAAAATGTTGCTTTATGGCATGAGAGAGATATCTCACATAGCTCAACAGAGAGATTTTGGCTGCCAGATGCATTTATTACAAGTGATTTTATGTTACACAGAATGAACAATGTAATTGCTAACTTAACAGTTATGCCTAAAAATATGATGAAAAATTTAAACCTAACAGGTGGTTTAGTATTTTCTCAAAGAGTATTATTAGAGCTTCCTATTAAAGGTGTTAGCAGAGAAGATGCTTATAGAATTGTACAAAGAAATGCAATGAAAGTTTGGGAAAAGATTCAAGATGGAGCAGCTTCAACTGATGAAAATGGAGAATCTTTATACTTAGGACATTTACTTGAAGATAAAGAATTAAGAGAAAGTTTAAGTGAAGCGCAAATTAGAGAGTGTTTTAATTATGACTATTATACAAAAAACGTGGATGCGATTTTTAAGAGAGTATTCAAATAGAGCCTGAGCTAAATATAAACAAAAAAATATGTAAGGTAATAATATGGGAATAATGATACAAAAACGAAATGGACGAAAAGAAGTTTTAGATATTACTAAAATTCAAAAAATGACTATTGAATCTACAGTAAACTTAAGTGGTGTCTCACAAAGTGAGTTAGAACTTGATTCTCAAATCAAATTTATTGATGGGATGAGTTCTGCTGATATTCAAGATGCATTAATTAAAACAGCTGTTGAAAAAATTGACATTGATGTTCCTAATTGGACTTTTGTTGCAGCACGATTATTTATTTTTGATTTATATCACAAAGTAGGACGAGCTACTGGTGGAATCAAAGGTCAACCTTATGCACATTTTCAAGATTATGTAAGAACATCTCAAGCTTCTGGAAAAATGATTCCTGGTTTAGAGATTGGTTTTGATTTAGATGATTTAAATTCTCACATCGTTCCAGAGCGTGATTTTCAGTTTAATTATCTTGGAATTAAAACACTGTTTGATCGATATTTAATCAAAGATAAAGATGCTGAACCTATTGAATTGCCACAGCAAATGTTTATGGGTATTGCAATGTTTTTAGCTCAACATGAAGAACACAGACAAACAAGAGCAAAAGAATTTTACGATGTTATTTCTAAGTTTGAAGTAATGTTAGCAACTCCAACATTATCAAATGCAAGAACAAACAGACATCAATTGTCTTCGTGTTATATTGGATCTACTGCTGATAAAATTGAAGGTATTTTTGATACTTATCATGAAATGGCATTATTGTCTAAATATGGTGGAGGTATTGGTTGGGATTGGAATCAAGTTAGAGCTTTAGGTGGTGTTATTGATGGCCATAAAAGTGCTGCTGGTGGTACGGTTCCTTTCTTAAAAATTACGAATGATGTTGCAATTGCAGTTGATCAATTAGGTACAAGAAAAGGTGCAATTGCTGTTTATGTTGAACCTTGGCACATGGATATTATTGATTTCATTGATTTAAAAAAGAATTCAGGTGAAGAGCGAAGAAGAGCACATGATTTATTCCCTTCTTTATGGATTACTGATTTATTTATGGAAAGAATTTTAGAAGATTCTCATTGGACTTTATTTGATCCTTATGAAGTAAAAGATTTATCTGAATGTTTTGGAGATGAATTTAAAGCAAAATATATTGCCTATGAAAATGATCCAAGTATTACTAAGAATCAAATGAAAGCAAAAGATTTATGGAAAAAGATTTTAACCTCTTATTTTGAATCTGGTAGCCCATTTTTATGTTTCAAAGACAATGCAAACAGAGCTAATCCAAATGGACATGTAGGACATATTAGAAGTTCAAATTTATGTACAGAAATTTTTCAAAATACAAGCCCTAATAAATACAAAATTAAATTAGAGTATAACGATGGTTCTTATGATGTATTTGAAGAAGAAGAGTTAGTTACTGTTGATTCTGGAATTACAAAAAAAGCCAATAAAGTTACTGCATTAGACTCAATTGGTGGAAAACAAATTTTTATCGTTGAAAAAGAAAAAATCGATGGAGATACGGCAGTTTGTAATTTAGCTTCTGTAAACTTAAGTAAGATTTCTTCAAAAGAAGATATTGAAAGAGTTGTTCCTATTGCTGTTCGAACGTTAGATAATGTAATTGATTTAAACTTTTATCCCTTACGAAAAGTTAAAGCTACAAATTTAAAATCACGTTCAATTGGACTTGGTGTTATGGGTGAAGCTCAAATGTTAGCTGAGCAACAAATTCACTGGGGAACACAAGAACACTTTAAAAAGATTGATTCTGTAATGGAAAGTATTTCTTACAATGCTATTAAAGCTTCTTCTTCAATTGCAAAAGAAAAAGGGGCTTATCCTACGTTTGAAGGTTCAAACTGGTCTAAAGGTATTATGCCTCATGATCATACACCACAAGCTGTAAATGCATTATTAAATAAAGATTTATTTGACAGTGGATATGACTGGGATGCTTTACGAGAAGATGTAAAAACAAATGGAATGAGAAATGGATATTTAATGGCAGTTGCGCCTACTTCATCTATTTCTATTTTAGTAGGTACTACGCAAACAATTGAGCCTGTATTTAAAAGAAAATGGTTTGAAGAAAACTTATCAGGATTAATTCCTGTAGTTGTTCCAAAACTAAGTCCAGAAACATGGGCATATTATAAACCTGCTTTTGAAATAGATCAATTAGATTTAATCAGAGCAGCAGCTGTTAGACAAAAATGGATTGATCAAGGTCAAAGTACAAATGTATTTATGAGTTTAGATAAAGCAAGTGGAAAATACTTACATGAAATTTATATGTTAGCATGGAAACTGGGATTAAAATCGACGTACTATTTAAGAAGTCAATCTCCTGAAGCTGCAAATGATGTAGAAGATAGAAGTATGGAATGTGCCGGTTGTCAATAAAAAGACGAAACAGTAGAAAAAAATAAAATTGATAACAGGATAAAATATGGATGGAAGATTCGAAAAGAAAGTAATTTATAACCCGCAAAGTACTGAGAGCTTAAGTGATCGTAAAACCTTTGGAGGAAATCCAGATGGAATGCTTAACTTTACAAAAGCGAAGTACCAATGGGCTTTAAACTTATGGGATGTAATGGAAGCCAATACATGGTTTCCAAAAGAAGTACAAATGACAGGAGATGCTAAAGATTATAAGTTTTTAGCACCTGCTGAGAAAAGAATGTACGATCTTGTATTAGCTCAACTTATTTTCATGGATTCTTTGCAAACGAATAATATTATGGATAATATGAATCCTTATATTACAGCGCCTGAAATCAATGCTATTTTATCAAGACAAGCCTATGAAGAAGCGAATCATTCAAAATCATACGCTGTTATGGTTGAATCGGTATCTGATAATACAGATACTATTTATGATATGTGGAAAACCGATGCTATGCTTCAAAAAAAGAATAATTTTGTAGCAAGTATCTTCTCAAATCTGGGTGAAGATTTAACCGATGAAAATATTGTTCTTTCAATGTTTGGAAATCAAATTTTAGAAGGTATGTATTTTTATGCTGGTTTTGCAGCAATGTATGCCCTTGGAAAATCAGGAAAAATGTTAGGTTCTTCTCAAATGATAAGATTCATTCAAAGAGATGAAGTTACACATTTATTATTGTTCCAAAATTTAATTAATTCTACAAAAATAGAGAGACCTGAACTTTTTACGCCTGAGTTAGAAGAAAAAGTAAGAGTAATGGTAAGAGAAGCTGTTGAAATAGAATCTGAATGGGGTTCATATATTACTCAAGGTCAGATTCTAGGGTTTACGGATGGAATCATTAAACAATATATTCAATATCTAGGGGACAGACGTCTAGAAGCTGTTGGATATAAACCAGAATATAATGTAAAACATCCAATACCATGGGTTGATGGTTATGCAAGTTTTAATGATCAAAGAACGAACTTCTTTGAAGGAAATGTAGTTAATTATTCTAAAGGAAGCATCGACTTCGACGATTTTTAGAATATCATCTTTTGCCCAGACTCTGCGTTGGAATTTAAAATT
>CAJXWI010000051.1 GCA_913062735.1 uncultured Arcobacter sp. | reverse complement strand
AAGGTTCCTAGAATAATAACTCCCATATGTGAAACAGAAGAGTAAGCAATAACTTGTTTCATATCTTCTTGGGCATACGCCAACATAGCGGTATAAATAATAGCAATAAGCGCTAAAATAGCCATTGGTATCATAAAATAAACGCTGGCATCAGGAAATAATGGCAGAGAGAAACGAATAAAACCGTAGGTTCCCATTTTTAATAAAACTGCTGCTAAAAGTACAGAACCAATAGTAGGTGCTTGTCCATGAGCATAAGGCAACCATGTATGAAAAGGAAACATAGGTACTTTTACTGCAAAGCCTGCAAAAAAGGCTACAAATAACCATAATTGCATATCAAAAGGCAATAATAATAAATTCCAATCAAGTAATGAAAAGCTCCAAATACCAGTAGTTGCATAATAAATATACCCTAAATACAACATAGCAACAAGCATAATCATAGAACCTAAGAAGGTATATAAAAAGAATTTAATGCATGCATAAATACGTAATTTTCCACCCCAAACCCCAATAATGAATAACATAGGAACAAGCGATAATTCCCAAAAAAGGTAAAAAACAATAGCATCAAGGGCTAAAAATACTCCAACCATAGTCATTTCTAAAAATAAAACGGTAAGAATTAATTGTTTTAAATCTTTTTTTTCATTTAAAGCAAGCAGAGAAATAAAACTCATAAAAGTGGTCATAATCACTAAAAATAAAGAAATACCGTCAATTCCCACAAGATAAGAAATTCCATAAGAAGGAATCAACGCATATTCTTCAATGAACTGCATTTGTGCTTCATGCACATCAAAAAGTGAGTATAAAATTAAAGATAAAAGAAATTCTAAAAAAGTAACGATAAGACCATAGATAAAAATAGAATCTTTTTTAACCAAAATTCCAATAAGAGCCGCAAGGGCTGGAAAAAATATTAGTATAGATAAAATGTAATCCATTTACATCACCTTCTTAAAAAAAATAACAGCAGCAAAAATAAACAATACAAGTATTCCTATAATCATAACTTTTAAAGAGCTTGATAAAGAAGCTTTTTGAACGATTCTTGCTTCTTTCCCACTTGAATAAATAAAATGAGCAATACCATCAACAAAAGCATCAATTATTTTTAAATCCACTTGTTTATACGCTATTTTGGATAAATATAAATACGATTTACAAATAACCTTCTCATAAAACCAAGGCACATAATATTGATTTGTTAATATCTTATACATAAGGTTATTTTCCCAAGAAGATGAAAACCCATCTTGTTTAATGTATTTAAACCATGCAAAGAATATTCCCATAAGTGCCACAAAAGAAGTAACTAAAATCAAAATAAGTGCCGTAGAGTGTTCTAGATTTAAAGCAGCCCATGAAGGCAATTGCATAGTAACAAAAGTCTCAAAACTGTGTTCTCCCCAACCTGCAATAACAGCTAAAATAACCAAAGGAAGCATAGAAGCTAAAACAAAATTATGTGTTTCATGAGGATGCAATGCATTAGTATCATAAGAAACTTTTCCAAAAAAGACTTTAAAAATAAGTCTAAAAGAATAAAAAGCGGTCATAAAAGCACCTGTCCATAATACAAACCAAATAAATGTAGCATCTGCATTAAAAGCAGCTTCTAAAATCTTATCTTTTGAGAAAAAGCCTGCTAAAGGATAAATTCCAGCAAGTGCAACAGAAGCAATAATCATAATTATTGCTGTGCTTTTCATTTGTTTATATAAACCACCCATTTTTCTAATATCTAATTCATTCTTCATTGCATGCATAACATTTCCAGCCCCTAAAAACAGAACTGATTTGAAAAAGGCATGCGTTACGAGATGAAATAAAGCCACCCAATAAGCACCTAATCCAGCTGCTACAAACATATATCCCAATTGTGACAATGTTGAATATGCAATAATTTTTTTCATATCATTATTTACTAAAGCCATTGAGGCTGCAAAAATAGCAACAAAAGCTCCTAAACAAGCAATTGCATATCCAATATGAGGTATTAAGACATAAATTTCATTACAACGTACAAGTAAATAAACACCAGCAGTTACCATAGTAGCTGCATGAATAAGAGCAGATACAGGAGTTGGTCCTTCCATTGCATCGGCTAACCACGTATGGAAAGGAAATTGAGCTGATTTACCCATGGCCCCTATAAATAAAAATATTCCTATCAAAGTTATTGTTTCTGTATCCAAAGTAGAAATATTGGCAAAAACAATATCATAATTTAAAGAACCTAAGTTCCAAAAAATCAAAAAGATTGCTATTAACATTCCTAAATCAGCTACTCGGTTCATAATAAAAGCTTCATTTGCAGCCCAAGAAGCTGAGTCTTTGTGATACCAGAAACCAATTAATAACCAAGAACATAAACCAACACCTTCCCAGCCTATAAATAAACCCAAGAAATTATCAGACATAACTAAAATAAGCATAGAAAATACAAACGCACTTAAATAAGCAAAGTACCGATTAAAACCTTTATCGTCTTCCATATATCCAATAGAGTGAATATGTACCATAGTTGATACCAACGTAACCACACACATCATTACAACAGAAATATAATCTACTACAAAAGAGAAAGAAACATTTATATTTCCAATATTAATCCATTGCATTAATTCTACTTGTATTACTTCATTTGTAGTATAAATAAAATACAACAAATAAAAAGAAGAAACACAAGAAAGTCCTAAAAGAGAAGAAGTAACAATACCTGTAAATAAAACTTTCTTTTTCATTGCAAACAAAGCTGCGATTAAAGAACCTAGAAGAGGTGAAAACAGTGCAAGATAAACAAAAAATTCCATCTTAACCTTTCATCTTAGCAAGTGAATCTAAATCAATAGAATTTTTCTTTTTAAACCAAAGAATTAATAAACCCAAACCAATAGCTACTTCGGACGCAGCAATAGCAACAATAAAAAAAGAAAACATTTGGCCGCTTAAATCTCCATAATGCCTTGATACCGCAACAAACCCAATATTACAAGCATTTAGCATGATTTCCGTAGAGAAAAAGAGCATTAAAAGATTTTTTCTTCTAATTACTCCAAATAAGCCAATACAAAAAAGCAAAGCGGATAAAATCAAATACGCATTTAAGGTCATTTTTCATCCTTTTTTTCTAAGCTTACAATTTCTTCTTCACTCAAAGAGGAATAAGAAATATCCATTTTTTTACCAGCTAAAATAATACCGCCAATCATAGCAACCAGTAACATTACAGCAGCTACTTCAAACGCAACCAAATACTTAGTAAACAATACTATTCCTACATCTTGAGTATTTCCCCAAGTAGGATTAACAGGTGCATGGGCAACAACTCCCACATCAATTAGAGGAAAAGAAAAAATAAGAACAATACATAAAGCAATAAGCCCAGATAATAAAAATACTAATCTGGGATTAGATATTTTCTCATCAATTGAAGATAAAGAATCAAAGAACATCATTCCAAAAGCATATAATGCCATCACTGCACCTGTATAAACTACAATCTGAACCACCCCTAAAAAATCAGCATCTAAAATAAAGAAAAATGCAGAAATAAATATCATTCCAGCAGCAAGGGATGACAAAGCGTATAAAACATTATTTGTAGTTACTGTAATAGCAAACATTGCCACGCTTAGAAAAGAAAATAAATAAAAAGCAATAATTTCGTACATAATTTATCCTAGTATAACAAAGGAGTTTTTTTAACTCTTTTATCTGCATCTGGTGAAACAGCACCAAAACCATCGTATTCTTTTTGAAAAATAAGTTTGTCTAAAGGTGTCGCCATATCTTCTTTTAAAACAAAATGAGCACGCTGTTCACTGGCATTTTCATATCTTTCCCCATGAACAATAGCTAACTCTGGACAAACCTCAGCACAATAACCACAAAAAATACAACGTCCAAAATTAATAGAAAACTCTAATACTTCTTTTCTTGAGTTTTCATCAATTTTAGTATCCATGCGTATACAATCTGCAATACAAATTTTTTCACATAAACCACAGCCAATACATCTGTTTGTACCCGATTCCAACAGTGCTAATAATTTATGCACGGCTCTGTATCGTGGACCAATAGGTAGTTTTTCTGCAGGATATTGAACGGTATGCATTTGTTTGTTAAATAAAGCTTCTTTCATCATAATAAACGTGATTTTCAAGCCACCTAAAAGCTCCCCTTTTATTGAGCGTTTAAACACTTGTTTAAATTCAGCCCAAGGAGTTTCTGGATATTCGTCTTGTTCAACATTTACATAAGAGCCCTGCCCTACGTTTCTGTTTTTAAAATCTTCAACATTCATTTTATAATCCTATCATCACAATCAAACCCGTTAAGAGTATATTCAATACTGCTAAAGGCATGAGTACTTTCCAACACAACCACATTAACTGATCGGGTCTAATATGAGGCCATGAAGCTCTTGTCCATAAAAATAAAAATATTAAGAACATTACTTTTAAAATAATAGCAAGCCCACCAGGAATAAATCCCCAATCATTGAAACCGCCTAAAAAAACCAAAGAGACCAAAAAACAAATAGTAAATAAATTGGCATATTCTCCAATAAAAAACATCCCCCATCTCATACCTGAATACTCAGTTGCATACCCTGCAACTAATTCTGCTTCATGCTCAAGTAAATCAAAAGGTGTTCTATTGGTTTCAGCAAAACCCGCAATCAAAAAAAGCAAAAATGCCAAGGGCTGAGTAAATATCATCCACGACAACATTCCCCCACTTTGATAATTGTTCAAATCAATTAAAGATAAAGAGCCAACTAACATAATAGGAGCCAATAGTGCAAGCCCTGAAACCACTTCATAAGAAAGTAACTGTATAGCTGTTCTAGCGCCTCCTAATAATCCCCATTTATTAGCAGAACTCATTCCTGCTAATAAAGGTCCATACAAACCAACAGAAGCAACGCCTAATACAAATAAAACACCTATATTAATATCTGCAATAATAGGTCGTACGGTATAGCCAAAAAGCTCAAATTCTGGGAAAAAAGGTATGGCACTCATAGCTATAAATGCAGTTGCTGCTGTAATAATAGGAGCTATCATAAATACAGGTTTGGAAGCATTTGCAGGAATTACATCTTCTTTAGTAAAAAGTTTAATTCCATCTGCTAATACTTGTAATATTCCATAAGGCCCAACATTCATAGGTCCTAAGCGTCTTTGCATAAAAGCAAGAACCTTTCTTTCAATATAAGTAGTAAATCCAGCCAAAGCAGAAAATACAGCTAAAACGATAAGTACTTTAATAATGGTTTCAATAATAATTGCTTCCATCTTAGGCCTTTTTGATTAATGCAATATTATATCTGCTATTTGTAAACAATGCTTTTGTTTCTAAGTTTTTATCAAAGGTAGAAACATAAACAATATCCCCATCTATTTGTTTATCTAAATAAACGTTTGTTTCTAAAGACAAACCATTTGCATTAATAAAAATTCTGTCTTCATCTTGCATTTCTAAGCTTTTTAAATATACTTCAGAAACAAAAACACCTGATTTATTTGATGTTTCATGTGCTTTTGCTGTAAATTCATTAAATTGATTCATAGGATTAGCTCTGTAAATTACTACTTCTTCACTTTTAGGCTCTAGTTTTAAAGATGGTGAAATTTCAATTTCTTCACTAATATCTATATCATAAGAATTAAGAACATATCCTCTATTTTCAAGTCTGTCATTCGTAAATTCATTTTTTAAGTCATCAAAATCAATACTTAAAAAACCTTTATTAATAGGCAGTTTTTTTGTATATTCAATAGTATTTTCAATATCCTCTTCTAATAAAACATTTGCTAAATCATTTAAATTATACCCTGTAAAATCTAAAGCGGCATTGGTTGGAACCAATCGTTTATTGATATTAGTAAAGCTTCCTTCTTGTTGATTTAAAGCAGGCATGTCTAAATCCCCATCCCCTAAAGAAGAAAGTTCAAAGTCTGATTTTTCATTATAAGAAACACTTTTCCCTTCAGCTTCATCTTTATCTAAATCACAAAGTAAAGATACCCCAAGCGTATTGGTTGAACTAGGGATAATAAGAACTTTAAATGCAGTACATCTCTGAATCAATCCAAGCAGTTTTGCTAAGGTAGAAGCTTGTGGATGGAATATTAAATCTTCTCCTACAATCAATGAAAAGGTGTCTTTTTTTGCAAGCATTGTTTGTATTAAAGAATTTAAATCTTGGGAAGCATTAATCTCATCTAAAATTCTTGAATGTTCATATTCTTCTTCTTTTGATACTTTTTTAGAAACAACTTTTTTAATCTCTTTTTCTTCACCTGTCTCTTCATCTACTTTAATAGTGATCACTGTTTCTTTTACTGTTTCTTCTACTGTTCTGCTTCTTGTTTCTTTAAAAGAATTTATATGCTCACGAATATTAGAAGGCAAGTCTTTTCCAAAAGTATCTAAAATATAATATAAAACCATCTCTTCTTTTAAAACAGGTGGATAAATAAACTGTGTTGTTTTCCCTTTTTTACCAATACTTTCCATAATAGGATCTTGTATAGGATGAAAGTATAAAGCTGCTCCCTTATTCATAATAACAGAGTTGTTTAACGCATATCTTGCATGAGGTAAATCACTTTTTAAAAAAGAACCAACAGAGATGACAAAATTAGACTTGTGTACATCATCTAGTGTTGCATTGTATAAACTGGTACCAGAAGTAAAAGAAAAATGTTTTAAGAATTCTTGATAAGCATACGCATCTTTATTAATTAGTTTAAGTCCCAGTTTTTCTTTTAATTTTTGTAAAATAAAAGCTTCTTCATTGGTAATAAAAGAGTTAAATCTAAGATTTTTAGCTTCTTTAAAAGCTTCTATTGCATTTTCAAAGGCTATTTTTATTTTACCAACACTTTTGTTTTCAAAATCATAAGCAAAACGAGCAGCGCCGTTTAATGTTGAATAATGATGGTCATTTGTTACTCTGTATATTTTTTGAACTCTGTGTTTATCAATGGATTCAAACTTGGTTTCATAATACATTAAAGAACAATCACTTGAATGAGGATTTGATGCAGGAATTCTTGTTAACTCCCAAGAGTTTGACTTGTATTGAAAATCATTGGATACTAAAGCTCCAACAGGACAAACAGAAATACACTCACCACAATCCGTACAGGCATTTTCATCAAAACCAATTAAAGATTTATTTAGTTTATTCCACATAGAATAAGCATCTTTAGGCATGCTTTCTTTAAAAGATTTAAAGATAGGCTCAGATCCTCTTTTAACTGTTGATAATGCACTTGAACCAATCATATCTTTACAAACGGTTACACATTTTTCGCATACAATACAAAGGCCTGGGTCATAATTCATAACCCCCCAATGAGACGTTGGTCGTGCAACATCTGGAATTGCATAATGCTGTTTATCAACTTTCATATACAAAGAATAGTTTTGAAGTTCACACTCTCCACTTTGATCACATACTCCACATTGCAAGGGATGATTTACATCATATACTTCCATAATAGCACGTCGTTCCGTTTCAATTTTCTCAGTACTTGTACTTACTTCCATGCCTTCTTTGACTTTTGCATTACAGGCATATACTTGTTTTCCATCTGCTTGTACTAAACATAATCTACAAGCAAGTGTAGGGGAACATCTGCTTAAATAACATAAAGCAGGTACAAAAATATCATTGGCTCTTGATACATTAAGTAAGCTCTCGCCTTCTTTTGCCTGAACTGCTTTTCCATCAATAACTAAGTTTATTACTTCACCCATTATTGATCCTCTTCTTGTATTTTTGGTTCAGGTGTTAATTTTTTAACTACTAGGGTCCAATCAACTTCATTAAATTTAATAGAATTCATTAGGGTATATCCTGCTTCATAAAGAACATCTGCTGATTTTTGAATGGCTGTAAAATCACCAATCTCAAACATAAAAATAGCTACTTCATTTTGTGACATTTCATTTTTCATCAAGAACAACATCTTGTCATAAAAATCTTTTTTTAAAGGACGTAAATCAAAGCGTTTCATTATCGGTCAATCTCCCCAAATACTACATTTAAACTTCCTATAATTGTAACAACATCTGCTAATTGATGGCCTGGTAAAATATCTTCTAAGATACCAGTATGAAAAAAAGAAGGAGCTCGTAATTTCATTTTATACGCATAAGGACTTCCATCACTTACAATCATATATCCTAATTCTCCTTTTGGAGATTCTGTTGCTACATAAACTTCACCCTTAGGAGGTCTCATACCTTGTGTGACTAAAACAAAGTGCTGCATCAAAGAATAATTTTGTGTCATTATTTCTTCTTTTGGGGCTGAAATATACTCAGGAGAATGTGCCATTAACTGCGTATCACTTTGCTCATACATGGGTATTAATTGTTTAAGAATTTTTGCACTTTCTTTCATTTCTTGCATATACAATTGATATCTTGCGTAAGAATCCCCCGTTTTTCCAACAGGCACATCAAAATCAAGTTCAGGATATAAACCATAAGGCATTTCTCGTCTTAAGTCCCATTTCACTCCAGAAGCTCGCAGAGTTACTCCTGTACATGCCCACTGTTTTGCAAGCTCTTCATTAATAACGCCTACATTTTCAAGTCTCATTTTCCAAATTCTATTTTGGGTTAATAAACCTTCATATTTAACAATTTCTTGCTCTAAAATGCCTATGAATTTTTCCAAATCCTTACACCAATTTTGTGGTAAATCTAAAGGAACTCCACCAATTCTAACAGCAGAATGTGTTAGTCTGGCTCCACAATAATCTTCAATTAAATCCATAGCAAATTCACGTTCTCTAAAAGCATATAAAAACACAGACATAGCGCCCACATCCAAAGCATGGGTTGCTAACCAAAATAAATGAGACATAATTCTATTAAGTTCTAAAAGCATTGTTCTTATAACTTCTGCACGTCTTGGAGCTTCTATTCCTAGTAGTTTCTCAACAGCCAATGCATAACCGTAGTTATTAGAAGTTGCAGCTATATAATCCATTCTATCCGTAGTAGGTAAGAATTCATTGTAAATCATATTCTCGCCCATTTTTTCCATACCACGATGTAGATAACCAATTCCTGGTGTTGCTTTAGTTATTTCTTCGCCTTGCATTTCTAAAATCAAACGCATTTGTCCATGAGCAGAAGGATGTTGGGGTCCGAAGTTAATAATCATAGTATTATCTTCTTTTTCAAAATTTATATTTTCAAAAAAAGGTTTTAATCGATTGACTGTTTGCATTTATCTTTTGCCTTTTATTGTAATTGAATCTTTGGGATCAAGTTTTTTAATAAACAAGGGTTTATCATCCTCTTGATAAGAAGTGCTTACTTGTTTAAGTGATTTGTCATTAACTTCTACTCCAAATTCAACTTCATGTCCAAGTCTTGAAAAGCGTGAAGTATCGTATCTATCAATAGCAGCAGAATCTCTAATTTCAGGCCCTATAGTATCTCTTGCTTCTTTTCCAAAAATCTTATCTACTTCATACCACGAAGCTGCTTCATCTCCTTGCAAAGGATAGGTTTTTAATAAGGGATAATCGTACCAATCATCTGGCATTAAAATTCGTTTCATAAAAGGATGATTAATGATTTTAATCCCATACATATCGAACATTTCTCTCTCACTCCAATTGGCCATCTTAAATACAGAAATAACCGATTCAAGTTCTTCTTTTTGTTTGATAAAACATTTAACTCTTAGTCTTTTTCTTTTACTCATGCTTAACATTTCATAAAAGATTTCAAAACCTTGTTTTGTTTTAATATAATCAATAGCAGAGAGCTCCATTAACATATCATAAGAACATTCATCTCTTAGATATTTTAATACTTCTACGTTAGAACTTGCATTAATATAAATCACTAAATGCCCAACTTCAATATAAGAATCTAAAAGGGTAAAATTTTCTTCTAATTTTTCTAAGTCATCAAAAAACACTTCGTCGTCTTGTACTTTTTGTCTTGGAATACTAGGAGTGATATAGAACCTGTCATTAAAGTATGATTTCTTTTGAACATCATCTTTGTTTTTATATTTTCTCACTAAACCAACCTTTTACGTTTGTGTGACCTAAAAATACTTTCTCTTCGTATTTTCTTTTGTAACATCAT
>CAJXWI010000050.1 GCA_913062735.1 uncultured Arcobacter sp. | reverse complement strand
GGCATATGATGCCTATTACTCTTTAGGAGTAGTGATTACGGTACTTATTTTCTCAATACTTGGACTTATTGTTTTTAATTTCCGCTATATAGGCAATCCTGATTATGTGCTGCTTGGAGCGGGTATATTAGTAATAGCCTTTCTTTTTTTATCAGCCATATTAGCAAGTACTATAAAAGAACGTTTTTTGATTCTGCTAACTTTAGTTCCTTTTGCAGTTTATAATCTAGTCATTGCATTTTGGAAATCAGTTTGATTTTCAGTTCCTAAAAATAGGAGGTTTTACCTCCTATCTTGCTTATATTTTTTTAGCTTCTTCTGAAAATAATCACTATAAGCCCCATTCAAGCAAATATCTTTGAAAACCTCTTTAGTTATAATTTCATCTTTAACGAATGAAATAGTTTCAAATGCATTTGGTGCTATTTTAGCCTTAACAAAAGACCTCACTATCTGTTTTTCACTCTTATACATTAAAGAATAAGGGTTGGCCCACTCAGGTAAAAACGGAACTCCCAAGCTAACTACCTCATATAAATAATTACTAAAATAATTTATATTTTCTTTTTCTTCTTTAACTTCTTTTTCTAAAATCTTCTCTTTTGATATGTTCCTACTAGTAGTTAATATGTTTTGTTTATCATCTTCTAACATTCTTAATTGATAATGTACTTCATTTCTCTCATATTCAAAGAAAACTTCCTTTTTTTTATCTTGGGCAAAAGAAAGACAACGCTTAAGTATAAATACTTCATTTTTATCAAAGTTATCAAAGAGATGAAATATTTCTTTTTCTTTTATATCTCTATATTCTAATTCTTTTTTATTGAAAAACAAACATTTTCCACTTGTATCAAAAAGAGCCATTGCGTAAGGTTGGTTATCACAGAGGGTTTTATACATATTTTAAACTTTTGTTTTCAAAATATTTATTTTTGTATTTATTCTTAAATTAGAAAATACGTCCATAAAATTATCTAAAAAAGGCACGAGTAAAAACGTTAGCATTATATTTGATATTTTTGTCATTAAAATTATACTTTCTTTTTTGAAATTAAAGTAAGAAGAAAAGACCTAAAATAGGACATAATCAGCTTTATATTTTTATTTTATTGTAGTTTTATAATTAAATATTTACTCAAATTATTTCTATTAATTTCTTCATAGTCTACAATAACAATTTAGATACTACTTTTATGTGTAATAGTAGCTAAAAATGCTTAAATAACAAATTATTTTAACTTTAATAACTATTTTAATATACTGTCTTATATATAATATAATTCTTTATATAATGCTAATAAGATTAATTATTTAAATGACAACTATCCCAGGAAAATATATGAAAAAAAATAAAATAACAAATGTTAATAAATCATTATCAAAACGTTTGTCTTTTATTTTAATCATTGGAGTTTCCATTGTTTTCTCTGTTTCTACTTTAACCCTTTATTCTTTTAATAAAAATACAGCACTTGTACAGTTTGACGAAAAAAATCGCCTCTCTATGAAACAACTTTCAGCTACTCTTGCTTATCCTATTTGGAATTTAGATGAATATTCTATTGCATCAATTGCAAAAGCTTTTGCAATTGATGCAACGGTAAGTTCCCTTGGCATATACAACGAAAAAAATATTTCTTTGTATTCTTATAAAAAAAATGATGAGCAAGATATAAGTTCATATAAAAACAAGATAATTTACAATGAAGTTGGTTTTTTTGAAAATGAAGTCATTGGAAGAATAGAAATATCTTTTTCAAAAAATGAATTAAATAAACAACTGTATTCTATTTTGTTTACCAATATTCTTTTATTACTAATAACATTAATCACCATTAGTTTAGTAACGTTAATTGTGTCAAAAATTCTTCTGAAGACTCCTTTAAATGCGCTTATAAAGGCTACTATAGAGTTTGGAAAAGGAAATTATAAAACAAATTTAAATATTGGAGTAAAAGAATTTGAACCTTTAATTAAAGTACTAAATACTATGGGAAATAAAATTTCTAAACAACTGTATTTATTAGAAGAAAATAAAATTGATTTAGAGAAAAAAGAACTTTTAGAAGTAAATAGAAGGAAAGAGCAAGAGCAGTTTTTAATACAAAAATCACGACATGCTGATATGGGGAATATGATTGCAATGATAGCTCATCAGTGGAGACAGCCTTTAAGCGCTATGAACACAATAACTCAAAATATACATTTGGCTTATGATATGGGTAAACTAAATAAAGAATTTATTGATTCACAAATTAAAAGAAGCAATCAAATTGCACAAAGAATGTCACAAACAATAGATGATTTTAGAAACTTTTTTAAGTTAAATAAAGAAAAGAAAGAATTTCTTGTTTCTGATGTTATTAATGAATCCTTAAATTTATTAAACGATACCCTTGTTTATAATGAAATACATATTTTAAAAAGCTTCTTAAAAAATGAAAATAAAATTTTGGGTTTTAAGAATGAACTTTCACAAGTAATTGTTAATTTATTGGTTAATGCAAAAGATGCTTTTTTTGAGAAAAAAGATATTTCACAAGCACAAATATCTATTGATATTAAAGAAGTTAAACAAAATATTGAAATTAGTGTACAAGATAACGCAGGAGGAATCCCTAAAAAACTCTTAGCAAGAATTTTTGAGCCTTATTTTTCTACTAAGGGAGAAAAAAATGCAACAGGCTTAGGTTTGTATATGTGTAAAATTATTATTGAACAAAATATGAAAGGAAGTCTTCATGTAAACAATGAAGATAAAGGCGCGAGATTTGTTATTACTATTCCCTTAATGGATAAGGGAATAGACGTTCAAAGCTGAGAATATCAGTCCTGACCTAAGATAATAACATATTAGAACCAACAAGAATGGATATTAATCCAGCAAAAGAAAAAGCTCTTTTTACATTTCTTGTCGAATGCAATACGTTTTTATTTATAAATAAAATACAAGCACCAAAAGCTACAAAAATAACCATAACACCTAAAGTAAAAGCAAGAACCATATATACATTAACACTAGAAGCTTCTACTAAACCAAGTGTAATTAGCATACCTCTCACTCCCCCAATCCCCATTAACATACCAATTGTAAAAGCAGAAACTACTTCTTTATTAGAATTTGAGTGATTATGCTCTTTTCCAAAATAAATATGTACGTGTTCTTTTCCTTCATGCATATGTTTGTTAACATTAATTCTATTAGTAAAAACCATAAATAATAAATAAACACCAATTCCAAGAATTACAGCAGCAGAAATTAAATCTCCATATCCCATTAGTTCTTCTGATATATTGTACATTTCCAAAATTTTAGCAAATAACAATAGTGAAAGACCATGTCCTACTGCAAAGAGTGTTGTAATCAACATCGTTTTTCTTTTATTTTTACCGATTGAAAAATCAGCAATCGCGGTTAAATGATCTGGTCCAAAAGCATGTAGTACTCCGTACCAAAAAATTAGTAATAATCCCATATATTCCATAATATTCCTTTATAAAAAGTATTATAAGTAAATTAATATTAATTATCAATATACTTTAAGTATTTTATGTTAGTATTTTATAAATTTATAAAAAGGTGACAATATGAGTAACAATAACATCATCAATCATTCATTTGAATTTTCTGATTTACTTATTACTAATATCGACAATGATTTAACATTTAATCAACTTCTATTAAATAAAGCAGATATTAATACCCAAAATGCGAGTGGATGGTGCGTTTTATTTGAAGCAGTTACTTCTTTCTTAAATGAAAAGATAGAAGAGTTCATTAAACGTGGAGCCAATATAGATATAAGAGACCATAAAGGCAGAAATGCACTTTTTTGGGCTGTTTATTCTAATAATACACAAGCAGCTAAAATATTATTGTCTTTAGGTATCAACAAAACAGTTAAGACCAAAGAAAACTTACATATACTTCATTACGCAGTATACAAAAATAATCTTGAATTATTGACCCTATTAGTACAAAACGGTGCAGATATTAATAAAAAAGACGACTTAAATTCAAGTCCCTTAATTTATGCAGTTTTATACAATAAGATACATTTAATCCATTATTTACTAGAATGTGGGGCAGATAAAATGCAAGAAGATTATTTAGGCAATACTGCCTTATCTTTAGCATACGATCTTAAAATAAAAACTATGATAAACAAACTCAAAGGATAAAAAATGTTTAAAATTGAAACAGCAAAAGCTCATTGTGATGTACCTTGTGGAATCTATGATCCATTAGTGGCTCAAATTGCAGCACTAAGTGTAATTAGAATGGTAGATTTAATGGAAGGTTTAGAAAAAAGTGATTCTTTAAACTATGTTAACAGTATTTCAAGACATATTGCAACAAAAGAAGAAGAAGCTGAAAAAGTTAAACATGAAGTTAGAATTATTTGGGGAGATTTTATTAAAGGTCCACAAATTGAAGCATATCCAGAAATTCATGGTTTAGTACATAATATCATGATGTTAGGTTCAGCTAATAGACAACATGTTTCTAAAGCTAAAGCATTAGAATTATTAGATGCAGTAAACAGATTCGCAGAAATTTTCTGGGAAATCAAAGGTGTTGCAACTAAAAAAATGAAAGCACATTACTTACCAAACGAAGAAATTATCGTTCCTGCGTAATGTTTAAACTCTTCGTAATCGAAGGTTCATCGCTTTTCCCTCTTTTAAAAGAGGGACAAGTGGTTTTTTGCATGAAACCTTTTTTTTTAAACCCCATAAAAATAAATGACTTTGTTCTCTTTAAAAGACCAGACACTGGAATGATGATAAAAAGAGTTGATGCTATAAATGACAAAGGTTATTATGTAAAAGGCGAAAACGCTTTTAGTATTGATAGCCGAGATTTTGGCGAACTTGCAAAAAGTGAACTTCTGTATAAAGTCATTTTAACGTTTAAATAATATTCATATTTTATACCTTGATCACTAAATCCAAAAATAATTATTCTTAATTACATCCACTTTAAACATTTTATAAATAGCGTATATTAAGACAATTTTTAATAAGATTATCAAAAAAGAGTTTTAATGAGTGAATTAGGATACAAACGAATAGGTACTGGAGATAAAAATATTGTATTTTTACATGAGCTTATGGGAAGTCATGAAAACTATACAAGTTCTTTGCCCTACTTTGATTTAGAAAAACACACTTTGTATTTAGTAGATTTAAGAGGTTATGGATTATCTTCTGATTTAAAAGGAGAATATTCTTGCCAAGAAGCCTCACAAGATGTAAAGAACTTACTCGAGAGCTTAGAGCTTAAAAACGTACATTTATTAGCACATTCTATGTCTACTATGATTGCACAAAAGCTAGCCCTACTTTCAAATGATATTGCTTCATTAATCCTAATCTCTCCTATTTCACCTGCAGGAATAAAAGTGAGTGAAAAATCTCAAGCTAAATTACTTAATGACATGGAAAATAATCCTAAGAACATAGAAAACATAGTTAGAAGCGCCAGTGCTAGACATAATGAAACATGGGTTCAAAATAGGATACAAATGGCTACAAGTGCTTCAAGTATAGCAGCAAGAGTGGGTTATATGAAGATGTATTTAGAAACAGATTTTAAAGAAGAAGTAAAAAAATCAAGTCTTCCTATTTATATAATTGTAGGAAAACATGATTTTGTCATTTTTTCACTTAAAACAGTGAAACGCTTATTTGAAGAGATTTATCAAAATATAACTCTTATAGAATGTCAAGAAGCAGGTCATTATGTCATGTTAGAATGCCCCGTATATTTTGCAACACAAGTAGAAAAATTTATCAAAGAATAATTCAAAATATTTATTTATTTTGAATTTGCCAAAACACTTTTTAAGCCCTTGTCCAACCACCCATAATTAATACCACCTTTTAAATCATAAACCTTTGAATACTTTAATTGATCTGCTAACATATTACCAACAACTTTGCTTCTATTTGCATGTGCACATATTAAAACAAATTTTTGATCTTTTGTTTTTACGAGTTTTTTAAATTCTTTAAGCCAAGCTTCAATATCATACTTACCTTTTTCATCAAAAAAAGTTAATAACTTACTGCCTTTAATAATTCCATATTTTTTCCATTCATCAACTCGTCTAATATCAATTAGAACTACAGAATTTTTCATTGCTTCTTCTAACTGTGTTTCGTCCATCGTTTGCATTTTTGCATAAGCAATATTAAGCGTTAAAATTAATGCCAAGAGTAATTTTTTTATCATATAATTTCCTTTTAAAATAAATACAACAAACTATACAATTTTTCTGTGCAAACTTTGTGTTAAACGGGGCAAATGTTTTATATATTAGAAATCTTTTTTTCTTGAACCAAAGTACAGTTTTTTTCATCATTAACATTAAGTTC
The DNA here is from genome assembly GCA_913062735.1 of uncultured Arcobacter sp. The sequence goes on along the minus strand of CAJXWI010000050.1, from coordinate 3,765 downwards.
TAAGTTTTTTGTTACTTTATTAATTTCAAGTTCACAACAATCGAATATCATATGTTTTAAAATATCTCTTCCTCTTTGAACTCTTGATTTTGCACCTGCTAAGGTAATATTTTCATAATCCGCAAGCTCTTGTTGTGTTTTACCTTCAATTTCAGATATTTGAATGGCAGTTTTATATTTTTTGGGTAGTTTTTGAATTAAATACCCTAAACAAAAAGAGAGTTCTTCTTTGATTACTTCATCACTGTTTTGATATTCTTCATCCACCCATAAGGGTATTTCTTCTTTACTCTTATTTTTTCTGTAATAATCAATAATAGTATTTCGTGTAATTTGATATATCCATGCACGCATTTTTGTAATATCATTTAAGGTGTGCATTTTAGAATGTATCTTTATAAATACCTCGTGCAAAACATCTTGTGCCGTTTCTTTGTTCTCTATTTTTGAGCTTATAAAACCCAAGAGTTGTTTGTGGTAAATTTTCCATATTTCTTGTGTATCTTGCATCTTATTCCTTATTTGATATTAATTACTAGTAAATACACTGCAATTATAATCAATGCTAAACCCATTATAGTATTTAGTACTTTTAATTTAAATTCACTGTTAAATAAAATGGTGATTTTTTGCCCAATCAAGCCCCAAAAACTCAAAGACATGTAACAAACAATAAAATAAATTAATATAAAAAGCATTAAATTATAACTTGAACTAGAAAACATTGATACCCCAGATACGCAAGCCATCCATGCTTTTGGATTTAACCATTGGAGAATAAAACCTTCATAAAACTTAGGTGCATTCTTACTGTTTTGCTCAATTTGCAAAGAGGCATGTGAAATAAGTATTTTAAAGCCCAAATAAGCAATAAACATAGACCCTAAAACACTAAGGTAAGAAAAAAGAGAGGGAAATTCTTCAATCATATTAATAAAACCAAAAGCAATAAAACCAAGTAAACAAGTAAAACCAAGCGTAGCTCCTGAAAGAAAAGGAAAACTTGCTTTAAAACCATTGTTTATTGAAGAAGAAACAATTATTATATTAACAGGACCTGGACTAATAGACATAACAAATGAGAAAACCATCATTGCAAAAATAAGTGACATTTATACTTCCTTAATAATTAGTATACAAGAAGAAACAAATCAAATGAATTAAATTTATAACTCTCTACCTTGTAGACGTAAAAAAAAACAAATAGATGCAAAAAAATATTTTATTCTTTAATATAATTTTTCATAATAAAATCTTCCTTGAATCCCAAGCGTTTATAAATACCTAAACCCAAAACAGAAGCTTGTAAAGTCAAGAAATTAATTTCTTTAGTTTTTGCTATATTTATAGCTTCTAACATAATATTATATGCTAGACCATGACCTCTATGCTCTTTAGGAACACCTACTAAATGAATTCCTAAAACATTGGCATCTTCGTACAATAAAGCAGTACCTACAGGGTCATTATTTTTGTACGCTAATAAAAATGTAGCTTTAGGACTTCTTGCTACTTCTTTTATTATTTCAGGATTAATTGAATATGAAAATGAAGCAGAAGCAAGCTCAACCCAAGCGCTTATATCTTCATCTTTATTTATAATTCTAATATCAGCATCCCTACTTTCAAAAGACCTTTGTGCTTTTAAATCTAAAGACATTCCAATTTGTTCAAAAGAAATTTTCATCTTATTTTTTTCAAATAATTCTATATATTCATCGTATAAAACATCTTTATTCCATAAAGGAATTGAGAATGTTCGAGAAGCAGTGCTAGCTTCTTGTATTGCATTTATTAAATCTTTTTGTGAATAATCATAATCAAACCACAGTTTATTAGGCCATGACTTCGAAAATTTTAAATTATTCCTTGTTTTATCTACTCCCATTAAAGAGAATAAACTGATAAGATTATTGATATTCTTTTCATTGATATTTACGGTATTCATACTTAACCTTTATTAATTAAGAAAATTGCTAATAACATTAAAACAACTCCTAGTATTTTACTTGTTCCAAGTGTAGTAACAGGTAAGTCAAACCATCCAAAATGTCCACAAACAACTGAAAAGAACAGTTGTCCAGCAAGTGAGAAAGAAACCAAAGGCAAAATGCCAATTTTAGGAATCAAATAATAAAATAATGCCAAAGCACAAGCAGATAAAAAAGAACCTGAAAACCACAAATACCAAGGTACTTCTTTTATAAGGGCAAGACTTGGATACTCTTTTACATATATAAAAAAAGCAAAAGTAGAAAAAGCAAAACTTCCTAAAAAAGCTATCAGAGTTGCTAATAAAGAATTCTGTAACAATTGCCCCAATGAAGAATTAAGTGTTGCTTGTGTAGCTAAGGCCACACCTGCTAAAAATGCAAAAAACATTAAAATCATATTTATCCTTTGTTAAAAGAAGTATATGATTTTTCATTTTTTATATCATGTACATATGTTGATTTATTGCTGTTTTTTTCTAATTCGACTTAATTGAGTGGGAGTAATACCTAAATGAGATGCTATATGAAATTGAGAGAGTCTTGCACCTAAAGAAGAATAGTTATTTAAAAAATCTTCATATCGTTCTTGGGCATCCTCTTGTACAATAGATACTTCTCTTGCATCTTTATGTATCAACCAATTCTTTTCAAGATAATATATTTGAAATAATTTTAAATCATCTGCTTTTATTAATAATTCTCTATAGGCTTTAAAATCAATATGTATAATTAAAGAGTCTTCTAAAGCTTCAATTTCAAATAAAGAATAAGTATTTGTAAGTAAGGCAACCATAGATCCAGGGTAAGTACCCTCATCAAAAAAGTTTTTATTGTATTCTTTTCCTTTATCATCAATTATATACGAGCGAAACAAGCCCTTGTACACAAAAGAAAAATATTTAGGAAGATCATTAATTGAGCAAATAACATCCCCTTTTTTAATTTCTTCAAAAAAAGAAATATCTAAAAGGCTTTGCCATGTTTTAGAAGAAAGAGTAAAATAACTGTTCATACTCTCTTGCAACATATCAAAAGCTAGTTTTTTATTGGTATCATTTTGCATCATGAAATTTGCTTAGCTAAAAAAATCAATGGATTTATTTATACATAAAATGAAGTGGGGGTATAGTTGTTCGTATCATTTAAAATCTGATTTAAAGAGTTTTCTACAACTTTTTGTACATTTTCTTTTGATAAATCATTCTCATTTGTATTATATTTTTCAAAAAGTTCTAACACTTTATCTTTAGAGTTTTCATTTAACGCTACAATCTTACTACTAAGATCAAGGATGTCTTCAAAAGAAGTATTTGAAGAGCTTGAAGAAAGAGGTTCTTCTTCCTCTTTTGTTTCTTCTTCATTTGCATCTAATAAATCCAATAAGATTTGAGTAAGTTCTTCTTCTTCCTCTGCTGTATCTGCAGGAGGTGGTGGTGGAGGGGGAGTATTTCCACCTCTTGTATCAGAAGAACTTGCAGATGTTCCAGTAATAGCTGCTAATTCTCCTATTTGGGAAGCAGAAAAACCCGCATCTGATATGGCATTGGCTAAATCTCGTGAAGGAGTGATGCCTGCTTGGGAAAAGTTTGCTACTATTTCAAGCGCATCTGCGTCACTTAAAGCAGACGAGTCATAGTCTTCTAGAACAGATGATACATAATTCAATTGATCTTCATTTAATTCTTGTTTTGCTTGTACAGTAGATGCACTTTGAATCAGAGAAGCACTTGAAGATATTGGCGAAATCATTATTGTCCTTTTTGTTTATATA
>CAJXWI010000049.1 GCA_913062735.1 uncultured Arcobacter sp. | reverse complement strand
TTCTCATAGTTAATACTAAACATAATAACTCCTTCATTCTTTTATAAATTATAAGCAAACAAATTGCAAGAACTTTGCAAATTAGTACGAACCTTTTGAAAATAAGACAGCAGGAATTGTTTTTAGTAAAAGAATAATATCGTATAAAACTCCATGTTCTTTTATATATTTTTTGTCCATAATAACCTGCTGTTTAAAAGGTATTTCACTTCTCCCACTTACTTGCCAAATACAAGTAATTCCTGGTTTAATATCTAAACGTTTTCTGTCTTCTATACTGTATTGTTCAACCTCACTTTGAATTGGAGGTCTAGGTCCTACTAAGCTCATTTCACCTATTAATACATTAAATAATTGTGGAAGTTCATCTATACTTGTTTTCCTAATAAATTTACCTACTTTAGTAATTCTTGGGTCCTCTTTCATTTTAAAAGTTACACCATCTTTTGATTCGTTCTTTTCTACCAGTTCTGCTTGTAAAAAAGAGGCATCTATTATCATTGATCTAAATTTATACATTTTAAATATTTTCCCCTTTTTTCCTACTCTATGTTGAGAAAAAAGTACGGAACCTTTTGATTCAATTCTTATAATAAGGCCAAGTAAACAAAACAGTGGCAAAAGTAAAAATAACATCACACTTGAAATAAAAATATCCATGAATCTTTTGAAAAGAGAGGAACAATTTAATTTAAGTTTCCACAAGATACTTTTGTATCTGTACTGAAAATTGTTTTGATCATAGTTTCTTAAATAAGTATCAATTAGTTTATTTTTATTTAAACTCTTTTTATATTGAAAAACCTTGTATAAAAATACAGGATTTCCTATTATGTATCTTTTCCACATTCTTTTTGGTTCTTGCAACATTCTAAACGTCCACTCAAAACCAATTTCTCTTATAAAAAGAGGGGCTCTTTTTATAGATTTTGAATAAAAATCAAATAAACCTCCCACTCCAAAAAACAGTTTTGCATCAATTTGTTTTTTGTATTTTTCTATAAAAAGTTCTTGGACAGACGCACCTAAAGCTACAAAAAGGATATCAGCTTTAGATTGGTTTATGTTTTGTATTAATTTTGGAATATCTTTGTTTTGTACATAACCATGATGTACTCCTACAATTTGCAAGTTTTCGTACTTCTTTTCTAACTCGTCTTTTACTTTTTGTGCAATACCTTCTTTTGCACCATAAAGATATATTTTGTAGGATTGTTTTTGAGCTAAGGAACATATAAAAGGAAATAAATCTGTTCCATTTAAATTCTCTTTTAAAGGATTATCTAAGATATTACAAGCAATATTAATTCCGCTACCATCTGGCAATATATAATCACCTTTTTGTAGTATTTGTTTGTATTCTTGATTATTTTGACTTTTGTTTAAACAATCTGCATTAACAAAATAGACTGATTTTTTTATTTCGTTAGCTACTGAGTTTTTTACACTCTTTAAAATTTCATTTCTTGTTAAATTATCAAATTTGATATCGAATATTTTTATTTTTGAACGGTAATTGTTTATTTTTTTATAATATAAAAGAGAAATTAAGGATTTAAGAAGTATTTTAAAATCATAAGCAAAACTTCTATTTTTTAAGTATTCGTTGTTACATTTGTATATTGAGGTATTTGGAATTTTATTATTTTTACGTACAAACCAAAGACTACAAAGTCCTATTTTATTTTCATTTATTTCATAAGAAGGTTTCTCTTGACACTTAGCTAATCCCACAAGTTCAATATCTCCTTTTAATATGTAATAAAACAAAGGAATATTTCTGAACAACAGAAGCTCTGTATTGTAAGTATAGAGTTTTTGCTTATTTATAACAAGACTTCTAAAAATGTCTTTTTTTAAAAGTACTTTGTTTTTAATTGCATAATAAAAAAACAAGATAAATCCAAAAGACAAAACACTTAGACTTAAAACATATTCAAGTAAGCGTTTTTGAATAGTGTAAAAATTTATTTTTTTCATAAAGCTTGATAATTTTTTTTGCATGAGATCTCCAATCATATTCTTTTGCTCGTAATAAACCAGACCTTTTCATTTTTTTTTGTAATTTTTCGTTTTCAAGAACCTCCATTATTTTATTTTTCATGTTAATTTCATCGTATTCATCAAAGAACATACAAACATTCTCTCCTATTTCGATTAAGGATGAGTTTGAAGCAGATACTACAGGGACGCTCATAGCCATTGCTTCAAGTAAAGGAATCCCAAAGCCCTCATATAAAGATGGGAAAACAAAGAGTTTGGCATGTGAAAAAAGAAAAGGCATGTCTTCATTTTTTACAAAACCCAAGAATTTTATATGTTTTTTATCTTTGGATTTATTTGCATAATCATGAATGAAATGTGCATTTCCACAATCACTTCCTACTAAAACCAAGTCATAGGTATTTTTAATACTTAAAGGCAGTGATTCATAAGCTTTTATAAGATTAATATGGTTTTTCCCTGGATGCTCAATTCTAGATATGTATAGAATATATTGATTTGAAAGATTAAATTTTGTTGTTTCTGCTTGTTTAGTATTCTTAGCATATAAGGATTGATCAAACCCATTTGGATTGACTATGATTTTTTCCTTGTTTATTTTTAAATATTTCAACATATCGCTTTTTGTATTATTGCTAACAGCTAGTATTTTATTAATGCCCTTTAAGAAAAGGGGAATAAAATATTTTATATAGAACATTCTAAAAAAGTCATATTTTCCTTTGACATAAAACTGTGATAAATCATGAAAAGTTGCAATGGTATATAAAGGATAATAGAACATGAGTCTTCTATTTGCAGCAGGTAAAAAAATAAAATCATATTTTTTTGATATTAAAAAAGGCAAGATAATAAAATGAAAGATTAGATTTAAAGGTGTGTATTTTAAAAAATCAGGATATACAATAAAATGAATATTTTTATGTTTTCTTCTATAGTTTTTTATATCACTTTTTAAAATTGCCAGATAAATTTCATTGTTTAAAGCCAAATTATATACACAGTTTTCAATATAGTTTGAAATTCCAGATTTTCCTTGATCAAAAGCCAAGGCGCTTACAAATATTTTATACATCTTAAATCCTTGTATTAAAGTAATACTACGATTTTTTTATGCAAATACATTGCATTTTCTTTTTATTGATAATTTCCAAAAGTAGCTTCTTTACTGCTGTTCTTTTTTCTTTTTATTCCATTTTTATGTCCCAAATAATAAGAATAATGGTAAAAAAAACGAACAATTATTACTTTGAAGAAACCTAAGGTATCATGGTGTTTTAAATGATAAATTAAATCATTCCAAAGTGAATAGGCGTACTTTTTAAGCACTGTAAAAATACTTAACTTGAAATCAAAGATATAACTATCTGCTTCACCTTCGACATATCTTCTGTTAAACAATTGTTTAAAACTATAATTGTGAGAATGCATGACTAAAGCATTGTTTATATATTCAACATGGTAACCTTTTTGTTTGATATCAATTGCCCATTTACTGTCCTCAGAAGCCCATGCTTGTGTATAAAAAGGAACTTCTTCCCAAACCTCTTTTTTAATTGCAGCAAGTGGAAGTGAAAAATGCATCCATTCTGGTTTTTCACCTTCAGGGAAAGAAACTTCATAATCTCTTTTTACCCATGTTTTTGCCTCAGGTCTGGAAACTTGCCTTGCAAATACTGCGTGTATATTTTCACTCTCAAGACCATTTAATAAGTGCTGTAATGTATTGGTATGTAGCATGACACAGTCTGAATTTAAAAAAACAACAACATCGTTATGACACTTTTGCAAAACATAATTTAATACTTTTCCTGGATGATATTCATGGGCTTTAATTTTTATGAGTGTATGTTTGTATTTAGAACATTTTTCTAAGGTTTTATCTGTTGAACCAGAATCCACAATAATTACATCAAAATCCTGAAAGGATTGTGAGAACAGTGCTTTTAGGCTTTGCTCGATTATATTTGATGAATCTTTTGTTCTTATTATTATTGAAACATGCTGCTTAAACATGATTTCCTCCTTTTTCGCTTAGTAGTTTGCTCATATGAATGTTCTCACAGCTTGAAATATATGCAAGTATGTCTTCAACTTTTTCAAACTTGTCACACAAATACATTGTAATTGGATGAATAATAAGGTTTGAAAGCAGTCCTTTTTTTTCATTTTCTTTTAACTGTTTTAAAACCATTTTGCACCATTCATTGATATAATAAGATTTAGAACCAAAGTCATCACTCCATTTATATCTTTTTCTCCATGCTTCAATCCATTTTGGTGTTCGTTCTGCATGAATTAAATGTTCATGGTCAGGAATAATATTGATAGGTAAATTATATAAACCACTTGTATGTTTTTGCAAACCATAAGAGTTTTTCAAAACTCCATCTGAACATATTTTTATGCCTGCTTTATAAAGTACTTCTTCTGTATTTATTCCATGCATATACATGTGATTTCTCCACACTTTTATCTCTTTTCCAGACATTTTGTAAATGATATCCATGGTTTTTAAAACGTCCCTTTTTTGAACCCATTTGGGGCCATTATAATTTTTGGTTAATTTATTCCAAACACGATGAAGAAACTCATTTTCAAATGCATCATAATTATGTCCTCCAATTTTAATTAAGGGATTATGTATAATTTGGGACACATCATCAAACTCTTGTAAAAAAGATTTTCCTGTTATAAAACAGGTCATTTTTACCTTGTGTTTTTCCAAGCATTTTAAAAAAGCGCGTGCTGTTTGCATTTCTGTGATATCACAATGTTTTTGATTAAGTGTTTTCAAACTCTTGTGATGCAAATCACCTGTTAAACAAATCATAATAAAACCTTTATATTCCATACTCTTTAAAAGAGAAATTATTATTTACATACTTTCCCCAATATATAAGATATTGTTGTTTTAGAACTGTCGTATTACTGCTTTTAACTTTAAAAAAACTATTGAGAATATTGCTGTTTTTATCCTGCATTCCAAAAGCCACATATGGAAATAAAAGAGGAAGTACTCCTCTGTACCCAAGCATTTTTACTCTTAATCTATTGGTGATACTTAAGTCTTTTATTAAGTGATTGGGTAAAAATAAATTTCGTATATTTTTCAAAACCATCTTAAAACTTAGATTGTGAGATAAAGAATTTGACAAGGCAGTTTCAAAATATCCACGCCATTTGATATCTTTATTTTGCAAAGACATAGCTTCACAGCTTAAATGTATTTTTTTGAGAATTTCTTTTACATCATTTTGAAAATCAATCAAATCAAGTTGTAAATATTTATCGTAATTGGGTTCAAATCTGAAAGACATTGCATCATCGTACAATTTTTTAAAACTTTCATCAACATTGCTATCTTGTGCCATACGTAATTTTTTTTCAACATAAGAATAATGATAATTGCCATGATAATATAAAAGAGCATCCCCATAACCAATGATTGCTTTTATACAATGCTTAATTATAGTTTTCAAATCTTTCATTGTATGGTCTTTTTTTGCAAGTATTAAATCATTTATTGTAAGAAGCGTTCCTCTATTTACCATCAAATTACGTATGTCCCAATCAGGTATATTTTCAATATCAAAACGACTTAAACTAGTAAAAAACGAGAAGTCTCCATTAATGACCTTATGTCCATATTTCATATCATAGGTTATGACCAAAGGCTCACACGTTTTTAATTTAAATTCACTAATAAGTGAGAGATCAAAATCTATGTTTAAAGAAGTACAATGAGAGGTGATGATTTCATTAATATTATTTTTAAGTTCCTCTTCTTCATTTTTATTGATATGTTTAGAAACAATTAAAAAATCCAGATTGTTATGAGGAAACTCCACATTTTGAACTTTTATTACTCCTCCTTCACCTCTTCCATACCCGCCAATTAAAATTACACTTTTGTACAATGTTGAATCAATGAACTTTTCAATATCAATAGAAATATCATTTAAAAGATTTGTCATCTTTTCCTCAAAATGTACACTTCCTCTAAGACTTAATTTTCCAAAAGATTTCATTTTAAACTCCTTTTATTTTTTGATTAAATATATCAATCAAATTATTTATATGGTTTTTGCTTTTAAAGTCAAATATTGTACTTTTAAAAGCATTTAAACAAAAAATTCTATGTAAACTTCGATTTAAAATCAACTCATTTATTTTAAGTGCCAAATCATTAGAATTATTTGATTTAAAAAGAAAACCATTAAAACCATGCTGTAACCACTCACTAATTGCTCCAACATCAGCAGCAATTACGGGAAGTCCAGCTTTTAAAGCTTCAATGCCTGTTAAGTTAAATGTTTCAGGTGTTCTACTTGGCACAATTAAACAGTAGGCACTTTGATAATAAAGTGGTAATTTTTCATGATCAATCTTTCCAAGGAATTCAACTCTGTTTTCTAAACTCAATTTTTGTGAATATTGTTTAAGAAACTCTTCTTGAGCCCCAGATCCAATAATTTTTAAAGAATAGGATTCATCAATATTCTTCATTGCATCTAATAAAATATCTATGCCCTTACCTGTGACTAATTGTCCCACATATAAGAGTGTTTTGCTCTTAGAAAAATTTACACTGTTTTTATAGCCAATATTGTTATTTGCATATAAGGGATTAACAATTATTTTTTCTTCATCAAAATCATGAAGTTGCAAATGTTTTTTCATATATTGTGATCCCACAACAAAAAAATCTAATTGTTTGTTTATCTCTTGTAGTTTTTTTAATTCCTTTAAACTAGCTATTTTAAAACCATTTTGGGTTTTATTAATAAAACCCAAACATGAGTAACAAGAAAGACCAATTTTAGAAGTACAGGTATTTTTACTTAAGGTTTTATATTTATGTTCTCTTAAACAAAATAATTTGTAATCGTGATAAAATCTAATCTTTTTAACCTTGCATTTCATGATTTCTTCATAGCTCTTATAATCGTGTAACTGATGTATATATAAAACATCTGGATTAATATTTTCAATTTGTTCTTTGATACAAAGCAAAGGGAAAGCACTAAAAAATACATCAAGGAATTCATTCTCTACTTCAATATTTGGATCATAAAGAAGAGAAGATTTTATACCTACTTTATTTAAATGTTTTACAGTATTATAAATATATTGCTCAGCTCCACCACCTCTTGAAGCTTTATTGTTTATCCACAAAATATGCATCCTAAACTCCTTTATTAATACAAGATTTTAACCTCCTTTAATGCAAAAAAATTGCAAATAAGAACGTGTTATTTTTGACTAAGAATTTTTCTGTATATTGTGTTTATTTGAGAATTAATTAAAGAGATGTCAAAGTTTAAAACAGTCTTTTTGGCATTTTGTATTAAGGTATTTTGAAGGGATTTATTATTGATTAAGGTAAGTAGTTTATTTTCTAAGGATTCTGTTGAGTTATTTTTAAAAATCAGTGCATCTTTTTTATTTTCAATATGATTACAAACACCAGCGACATCGCTTACAATTACTGGCAAAGAACTGGCCCAGGCCTCAAGAACGACAATACCAAAAGGTTCATGACTTGAAGGAAGTACTAAAACATCTGCGTTTAAATAAATATCGATTAGTTCTTGTGATTCAGGTTTAAGATGAGAAAAAAATGTAATATTTTTTTCTAGGGAGTGCTTAGAAATATATTCTTTTAGTTCTTTATAATACATTTTGTCTGTGATATTTCCTGCAAAGAATATATGGACATTTGCCTGTTCTTTTTTTATTTGCTTTAGTACTTTTAAAAGCAACAATTGGTTTTTTTGTTTATCAATTCTGCCACTAAGTAAACAAATAAAGGTTTCATCATCTTGTACATATTTTTTTCGTAAGTGTTGATTTTTGGCTTTTTTAAAAGCTGCAACATCTACACTATTTGGCAATAAAAAGATATTTTTATTGCTCTCTTTTATTTTTAGTTTTTCATACTCTTCAGTATTCAAAGATATCACTGCATTTGAATCTTTTATTACTCTTCTAGAGCCAAAAATTAAACCAAGAATCTTCCCCCACTCAAAACTATTTGAAAAAGGATTATTTTTTGTTTCTTTTTCCCCTAGCGTATAAACACCCCCATGAATTGAAATAATATAGGGAATATTACGTATTTTACAAACAAATCTTGCTATTGCTCCCATTCTTTTAAAGGTATGCAAATGTATTAAATCAATATTCTTTTTAAATAGAAGAAAAAACAATAAAGAAAAAGAAAATACATTTCCCCCAATAAGATTTAGTTTTTCTTTTACTTTTTTACTTAAATTGATATAAGGATAAAAATAGCAGAATCTTCTAATGTTAATTCCTTGCATGTTTTCTGTATGTTTTGTATTTAAAATTGTTGTAGTGTAAATTTCAGAATTAATATGAAATTTTTTTAATCCTTTTGCATAAGACATAATTACATTCTCAGTTCCACCCCAATGTGATTGGGTGAAACGTCTTGGAATATGAACAACATTTATTATTTTACTTTTTTGATTCTTTATGCAGTCATACAGTTTTTTTGAAATTTCTTGTTTTGAATGATTTTTAAGAACATGCTCATAAGCCATTTCTCCCGCTTTTTTACACGCTTTTTTATTAAGTACTAATTCTTGAAATTTTAAAGCAAGCTCTTTTGCTTTTTTTTCAATAAAAACACAGGCCTGCATATCTAAACCTTCAGCCCCAATAGGAGTTGTTAACACAGCTTTTTTTAAAAAAGCTGTTTCTAATATTCTTGTTAAGGTTCCAGATGCAAGTACTAAGGGTAAAAAAACAAATTCACTTGCTTTAATATAAGAACTTAAATTATCAACTTCTCCTAGTACTTGAATATTTGCTGGAGGATTTTTATATAAATTATTTTTATTTTTTCCAATGATCAGGATTTTTATATTTTCTTTAATTAAAAAATCTTTTATTAAAGGATAAATCTCATCTCTTAAAAATATAAAAGCGCTTGTGTTAACAGAGGAGTTTAACATACCGTAAAATAGAATAAATCTGTTTTCACTTTTATATGTATTACTGCTTTTTTCTTCATGAAATACATTCTCTAATACTTTATGATTATTGATATTTTCTAGTTTATATAAATTCTTAACTATGGTGATTTCTTGCGCATTACTATATAAAAAAGTAAAATCTTTTTTTAAAAATCTTTTTTCAAAAGAATACAATTTTAAATACTCAAATAAATAATATCTGTTTTTTATACTTTTGTTTTTTTTCCATGAATCATAACAGATACGTGAACTTAACATATCTACATCTATAATAATATTAGCAAAAGGCAGAGTTTTATTTGCAATATTAGCAAGTATTGCGCTGGCATTAGATCTGAAAACAAGTAAGTCATATTGATTTGTACTTAGTATCTCTTTGAAATAAGCGAGGTATTTTTTATTAAAAGAATACAGTGATTGAGGCAAATAAAATGAACTTTCATTGCTTTTAATTCGATACATTTTATTAACTTCATGTTCTTCTAGGGTTTTATTTTCATATGTTTTATCTTCAATAAGGACTATGTCCGTATTATATTTTAAACATAAGGCTTGAAATAAAAATTTACTTCTATTTTTATCTCCACCACAAAGACCTAAAAAAGGTTTGTCTATGTATAAAACCTTAAGTTTTTTAGTTTTCATTTATACTTCTTTGTTCTAATAAAGCAGAAATGCTTTTTTCAAGTAAGGTTTGATTTCTTTTTACTCGAATGTCTTCAACAAGCCAGTTCATTTCACATTCTTTTGTATCAAGAAAATTCCCATCTAAAGATATAATAGAATCTGAGAAAATAATTTTATTTTCAATTGAAGCAGGAAAATTTATTTTTTTATAGTCATCAACAATGGATTCTTTTAGCAAAACATTTTTTTCAATATGACAATTTGATCCAATCATACAAGGTCCAAGAATAGTTACACCTTCATCTATTTTTGTTGAAGAACCTATAAAAACAGGAGGAATTATAGTGACTTTATCAAAATCTATTTTTACATTTAAACCAACAAAAATTCCTTTTTTAATTTCTTGTGCAAAAATTTTGTAGTTTTTGATTTCACCTTTTAATATGGCAGATGTTGCATAATAAAAGTCATTGACATTTCCAATATCTATCCATTCATAAGGAATATTCACACCATAAACACCTA
>CAJXWI010000048.1 GCA_913062735.1 uncultured Arcobacter sp. | reverse complement strand
TCAACACCAGAAGCAATTGAAATCTTCTTGAAAAAGAAAATCTGTTTTGGTCCAGCAAAAGCTGCAAATGCAGGTGGAGTTGCTGTAAGTGAATTTGAAATGAGTCAAAATGCTTCTATGCAAAAATGGAGTTTTGAAAAAGTAGATAATAAACTAAAAGAGACAATGCAACAAATATGTACAAGAGTTTCTTTAACAGCAAAAGATTATGGTGTTGAAGGAAATTACGTCGATGGAGCAAATATTGCTGGCTTTAAAAAAGTTGCTGATGCCATGATTGCAGAAGGGATATAATGTTATTTTAAACTTTTTACATAAAAGGATTATAGATAACAAACTCTTTTTATCTGAAGTGCTTAATTTTGATAAAAACAATTTAAAGATTTACTATTTGTTTTTAGAGTGAACGTTTAAAATAACTTAAGCACTCCAACTTCTATTAGGTAATAAGCTAGAGTAGTTCTAGTTTATCACCTTTTACAATATGAGTATTAGTAGTGTAATAAGAAGAGCTGTATTCAATATTCAATGAAAAATACAAACTTTGTTTAAGATGCTCTTTTATTATTTTCTCAATTCTTTTGCTTAAGTCTTGAGTAAATACTTTATCTCTATGATCTTTTGTTAATAAAGAAATATTTACTAATATATGAGAATATTTATACTCCAAACACGGGTAAGCTCTAGATTTACACTCACCTGCACTTCTATCTTTTTCATTAATAACTTTTTCAATACTATCAAATAAATCATGCATATCTATCTTCAAATTATTAGAATATTTTATTTCTACGTGAGGCATGCGATTCCTTTTATTATTATTTTATAAACTCTAAAACAGCATAATCCCAATGCCGATTTTTCGTTTTTTTTCTTTCAAGGTATTTATTTAAAAGTAATTCTTTTTGAATGAGCTTATTCATAATACCATGGCCTATTAAAACAATACGCTCATTGTTTTTAGATAGTTCTATTAGGTGAGAAGCAGCATCTTTTGCTCTTAATTTCGTTTTTTGGTAGGACTGCGCATTTTTCTCATATCCTAAAAACCATAATATTCTATAAATTATTAGCCAATACCTAACTTTTAATCTTAAAAAATTGGCAGTTGAATAAGGTATTTCTGCTTCATTAAAAAGAGCATTACTTTCAAAAGGTATTTTTTCAAATACTTCTAGAGATTGAAGTGATCGTTTTAGCGTACTGCAAATTAATATATCTGTTTTATTTAATACGTTTTGAATATCATTCTTTTGTAAAAAATCAGATTTAATATCTGCATTATTATAGTCAATTATCCACTTTGCAAATTCATTAGATGAGACATTGTTATCGTTTTTTATATCAACTTCACCATGCCTTAATAATATAATTTCCCTCATAAATCTACTTATAAAAAGAGTCTTTTTTTGGCAGGTGATTTTCTACGTGTTTTTTATAATTCATAACTTTCCTATTGCTGAAATATTATTTTGTATTTATAATTCTTTAGTTTTTCAAAGCAACTAAAGAACCAATACCTACAAATATTCCACCTGTTATTTGATTAAGGTATTTTCCAAGCAGGGAAGTTTTGAAAAAACCATTGGCCTTATGTCCTGCAAGTGAGTATATCATCATGCATGCAAAAGCGATAAAACCAAGAGAAAGTATCATAAATAAGTATTGAAATTCTGTAGCCGTTTGGCTTGCTAAAAACTGTGGAAATAAGGCAGTAAAAAATATAATTGCTTTAGGATTACCAATGGCAATAAAAAAAGCTTGCCTAAACATCTTAAAACCAGAGCTGCTTTTTTCTTTAATACTGTTTACATTTAATACATTTTGACTTCGTGTTTTAAATAACATGATTCCTAGATAAATTAAATAAGCAGCACCTGCATATCTAATGATTTCAAAAACCAATCCTGATGTTGAAAAAAGAATACTAAGCCCAGATATTGCGACAATTGCTTGTATTACAGAAGCCATTGTATTGCCTAAAGCCGTATACATTGATTTCTTATATCCATATTCAATTCCATGTGTTAAAGCTAATAACATACTAGGTCCTGGGAGAATGGATGCAATAAACACAACAGAAATATACACTAAACAAAATTCTATACTCATGATTTTCCTTTTTAACTACTAGATTTTAACAAAAAAGTATTCATAAAAGCTTAACAGAGTGTTAAAAATAATAATTTTATATACCTATACTTTTTTTGCCCGCATAGTAAGGAAGCATTTAATAAATAAATATCATTATTACGTATAAAAATGGAATTTAATTTTTGGTGCACGACATGTAAATTAAGAAAGACGTCACTTAATTCTTTTAGTATTTTTTTAATTCTACTTAAGGCAGTAGGTGAAATGCCTAAATACAATGAACTAAAATTGAGATAAAGGCATAAACATCTGTATAAAAAAGAATTCATTAGCTTTTTGTTTATAGCCTAAAAGTAAAACCAAGCTATTTTATTCCCCATTTAAAACAGAAAGAACAGTAGTTCTACTTGTTTTAAGCTCAGATGTTATTTTTGCTATATTAAGCTCGCCCTTCTCGTTATAATATTCTTCATCATCCAAGATACTTAAGATTCTATCTTTTTTATCAAGAAGTTCTTTTGACGTTGCTCTGCTTTCAAAAGTCAAATCTTCTTCACTCATAGTTTTAAGAGCTTCTAAATCTCTTTTAATCGTAGCAAGAGTAACTTTTAATTCTTTTGCTAAGTTTTTTGGATCTTCAATTCCACGTAAAATCAAATCTCTTATAGCTATTCGTCTGGTTTTCATTTTTCGTCGTCTGTGATAAGAAATTTTCACTCTAGTGTGTCTCCAAAATTTTGTATATGCATTTAATTATAGTAAAAGAAGTTTATCATATTGAATGTACGATGTAAGTAAAATAAGAAAATCATCCCTAAAGTGAGGTTTAAATAGTTTAATCTAATTAAAGGTCTGTATAAATTTTCTTGTTTCTGGGTTTTTAATCTTTTTTACATTAGCATTCGAAAAAATACTTTTTAATTCTTCAAGAGTAAAAATATTTTTTAATATATCACAAGCCACATCTTTTAATACCTTGTTTTTAATGGCTTCAAAACTAAGAGGGAAAAGCTCATCATTTTTACTAAGTAATACTGTATATACATCCAAAGCATTCATAGAATAATCTGAGCATACCTTATCTAAATGATGCATATATTCTTTACAATTAATTTCCATATATTTCCTTTATTTCTAAAAATAATAGTAGCGAAATATCATTAATAAATTCGTTTACTTGTTAGTTGTAAATTGCACTAAAGCAACTTACACTTGCAATAGAAAAGAAAAATAACCATGACAAGTGCTTACCACGAGTAAATAAAAATGAAATAAGTCCACTTATTGTAAATACGACGCTTATTGTAAGTAGAATCTCAAAACGATTATTAAAACTTGGATTAGACAAAAAATACAATATTGCAGAAAATCCCCACCAAGATACAGTAGTCAAATGCCATGCAAAGCGTAATACACGTTTAGTGAAATAATCACTACCCAATATTTTTGGTAAATTGTCACGTTTAAAAAGGCGTATAAGAATGTACTTTTCACCAAGGTAGGAATGAATAAAACCGATTAAAATAAGTAAAAAAGAAGCGATTATTAACAAATTTTTCTCCATAAATAAAAGATTAGAATATTCATTTTAATCCTGATATTTAAATTAAAACCAAACAAAAGATTCACTTTTTTGTTGTAATTTTTTTATTATAACCATTGAATAATAAATAGGTGCTTTTATTTGAAATTGGCTATTATCCTTGTACTTCAAAATATTTTATAGGATATTATATATGACTTTAAAAAATAAAAAAATAATAATTACAGGTGCAAGTCCAGATTTTGGTCAAACACTGGCCATCCTATTTGCCCAATTAGGAGCTGAGTTATTTTTATCAGCTAGAAGTATGGCAAAAGCAAATACCTCTGCAAAACAAATTAAAAAACTTGTTCCAAATGCCAAGGTCCATACATTTAAAGCAGATGTATCCAAACCAAAGGATATAGTTAACTTTGCTACAGAAGTTACAAAGATCACTTCAAATATAGATATTTTAATTAATAATGCATCTTTTTGGTTAGAAGGTAAGATTGAAGATGTAAGCGATGAAGATATAATGGAAACAATTAATTCAACAGCAAGTGGTAGTATTTTAATTACAAAACATTTTTTACCCTTAATAAAAGAGTCTTCGTCTCCTGATATCGTATTTATAAATAGTCTTGCAAGTTTAGAAAACTTTTTCTCTATTGGTGCAAGTGAAGCTTTTTCTGCGGCTAAAGCAGCTCAATCTACCTTTGCAGACAGACTCAGACAAAGATTAAAGGGTTCAGGTATTAGAGTTATCTCTATTTATCCTCCAAATTTTGACAACCCCTCTCCTCTTAATGAAGAAGAATGGAAAGAAGAAAGAACCCATACAGAACTTCGTTATTTAAGCGCCAGAAATATATTTGAGTGCCTTGAATTTGCCTTATTACAAGATAGAATATGTTCTCTTGATAAAATCATATTAAGTAATAACAATGCTTTAGCTGCAAATTCCTAAGAAATAAAAAGCAAGTATTTCTTGCTTTTATTACTTCTGTATTTTTATTTTTTATTTCTATTCTTATAAATCATTCTCACATTTACCAAAGTAAGTAATATTAATCCTGTAATAGCAATTGTCTCTATCATAATTTATCCTTTTGTTTTTCTTATCATAAGATAAATTTATTTAAGAAAAATAAAATTTAAAATCTTTTTTAAAATTTTGCATAAAAATATAGCCAAGAAAATCACTAATTAGGACTAAACCTTTTCTAATTATTATATTATCTAAAATATTCATGCACGTGCAAGAGAGAAACTGCCATTTTTGATGAAATTTCCATTCCCTTCTTTATCATAAGTTGTAGGATTTTTTTTGCTTAAGAGTGCATCTTCTATTTCTAAGCCTCGTTTTATTTGTTCAATAAAATTTGTAGAATTATTACTTGTGTAATTGTCCATATTAGAAATAAATTCTTCTTCAAAGTCTTTATCATTTTTTATTTTTTCAAATAATTTTTCAAAACCTTCAAATTCTTCTAAATTTTTCACATCAAAATTTAACTCTATATGTTTCCACTCATTCACTTCAGAAGAGAGATAATCAGTATGAAAAGAGATACTTGAGATCTCTTGTTTCCCTTCTCTTGTACGATCTTCACTGTCCCAAGCTAAATGCGTAGTAGTTATATCTGTATCTGTATATATGGTATAGGCATGTGTTCTTTTCCCATCTTCACCCATTATTCTAAAACTTTCACTTGCCTTAGTTGACATTGTAAACGTCCCTGCTCCATCAATTCCATTTTCATAGTCTTGCAGAATATCCGAAACTTTATTAATGCCATTTGCTGCATTTTTCAACCAAGGATATTCAACTAATTGTTTAGGTGTTGGTTCATATTCTTTTGTATTGTCTACTATTTTTCCAATAGCTTCGCGTATTTTATCTTGTGTTTCTTCTTTTATGATTGTGTGCTCTTTATTATCAAGAATAATTAAATTCTCAAAGCGATTTTCATAATTAATTAACATAGTATACCTTTTCGCTAAGTTTAATGGCTAAATATTTGACGCTTTCTAAGCCAGTTAATTTATTTAACCTTTTTAATTATTTATAAATATCTTGACTTATTACTACACTCTTGTCATTATCAAGAAGGGTAAGTTCATTATCAAGTATATTACACTGTATATTCATAGAACGCTTGTTAAGTAATTCTATATCACCTTCAATATTAAGATATATAATTTTAAGATTTTTAAAACGAAGAAGAGAATTTTCTATTTGTTTAAACCAAGGCAGTGCTAAACTTTCTTTAAAGGTGTATATTATTACTTGTTCAGATCGTCCACATGCTTTTTTTATACGTTTGAGATCAGGTTGTCCTACATCTATCCACGTCTTTATATCCCCACCTAATGATTTCTCCCATAAATCAGGCTCATCATCTTGGGATATTCCCTTACAAAACATCAATTCTTCATTTGCATTTAATACAAAAGCAAGCAAGCGAACCATTAATCGTAAATTGTTTTCTGATGGGTGTTGGGCAAGTGTTAAATTATGTTCGCAATAATAGTGTTGATCCATATTTGCTATATTTAGTAAAGCCTTGTGTATAGTTGCATTTGCAGCCATTAAAATCCTTTTTTTAATATCTGTTTTTTTGATTATAGCTGAATATTGCACTAAAGAATTTATGAAAACTTTACTCTCTTTACTATCAATTCACATTTTTAAATTAGCATTATCAGCTATAATACGGTAATTTATTTTAAGGGCAAGATTATGACATTACAAAAGTGGGAAATATTCCAAGATGAAGCAACAGTTTTTTTAAACAATTATTGTAATGCTAACTTTAAAATGGAAGGTGGATTCGACTCAACAACATCCCACATTACAGCAAGAAAAGCAAATAAAGTTATAACAACTATTGAAGCTAAGTTTGCATCAACACAAGCGGGACAAATTGTATTACAAAAAGATGGCAATAAATTTTATTTTTGCGATAAAAGTAAAAACGATTCAAATGTGTATACAGATAAGATAATAAACTATTTAAATAAAAATCATTCATCATTTGAAGGTGTAAAAACGGCATCTATTCATGTAAATATTGACGAGAGTATATTATTTTCTTGGGTAAAAACAATTTATGATGATAAAGATGTTGAATGGATTATATCTTCTAAAAAGTTTAACAATTTAAGCGTAGATGATTTACTTTTCGTACCCATAAATGAAATAGAAAACTACTTTGATATTAGCATAGTATTTAGAAGAAAAAAAGTAGGAAATACGCATATTCCAGGTAAAGATATAACGCATTTTAAAGAAGAAATGGATTTATTAAATGAAGACTATATAATAAAAAAAACAAATAACAAATATCTCTTAACTATGAATAAAAGAGTTTCTAATTTCAATATTGGTGAACGATATTTATTAAGTATTACCAATGTGGATTGTCAGTATTATATAAAGAAAAAAGACATCAATACGAATCCAAATATTATGTTTCAACTAAACTTAAAAGATAATGTAGACTTTAAGGGTGAGGATTTTAAAGAAAAATATAAAATATAAAATATAATTTTCTTTAGAGTATTTTATTACTTACTTACATTCTTCTTTTCTTTTAAGGACCTTCTAGAGAAATCACTTCCTCGTACAAGAAAATAGTAATTGAACGTCTGGGAGAGTATAATCGTTTAGTTATTTTATATATTAAAAAAGGCTTTAAATGAAAAAACTCATAATCAACTTGTTTTTTATTTTATCCCTAAATGCAGGTGCTCTAAACAGTGATTTCCCAAACTCATTTGTAAAAAATGATTTTGTAAAATTTGGTATTTATGAAGCGTGGTATGATGGAGCTACGACTAGATATGATCATGGGGTATTAGGGGATGAAATTGAAGCTTCAATTTTAAAAGTTAAAATAAAAGGCAAAAAGAAAGAATATCTAACTTCTCTTATTTTAGATAAATCACTGGTATTTGAAGACATAAAACCAAGGCTAGTAGATATAAATAATGACGGGGATTTGGAAGTTGTTGTAATACAAAGTCATCAAAATCTTGGAGCCAGAGTTGCAGTCTATAAGATATTTGATAATAATAAACTAGAATTATTTGCAAGTACACCTTTTATAGGCAAACGCTACAGATGGCTTGCTATTAGTGGAATAGAAGATATAAATAAAGATGGTTTTATGGATATAGCTTATGTAGACAGGCCTCACTTAGCTAATATATTAAGGGTCTGGACATACAAAAACAATGACTTTTTTGAATTAGCAAAGATAAGTAATTTAAGTAATCATCGTATAGGAAATGATTTTATTTCAGGTGGCATAAAAAAGTGTAAGGGTGAAGTAGAGATTATTACGGCAAGTGGGAATTGGGATTATTTAATGAGTACAAAATTTGTTGGTAAAAAACTACAAAGTACTAAACTGGCAAAATATAATAATAATTTTAACGAAATATTATCTTGTAAGTAAGAATACTTGCAAGATAACACTTATTTAAGCAGGTAATAATTAACTAAGCTCTTACCAAATGATAGTTACAAGCTAATAATTCTATTAAATAATAAAGTTGTCTTTAATTATTTTCTATTTATAATAATACAAAACCTATTTTAAGGATTAAAATGTTTAAAACTGTAGTATTTATTTTCATGTCATTATTTTTTATTAGTGGCTGTGCCACAAGTAATAACTTGGAAAAAAGAGATACATCTCAAATAAATGTGCAAAAAAATATACAGATAGCTAAAAAAAATAAGGTAAACAAAGATTCTGCTGAAAATGAAATAGATCAAAGAAGAGAAGAAATCATGGCACGAATAATATCTCTTGAAAAAAAAACGCTCACAAAAAAAAGAAAAAAATATTCGCAAACCATAGATTCTCTTATGTGGGAAGATAATATTCAAGTTACAAGTGTAAAACGAACCTGGCATGATGCTAAAAATTATTGTAAGAATTCAGTATTCCTTAATTATACTAATTGGTACCTACCTTCTTCAAAACAATTACTAGCATTGTACAAGAATAAACATCGCCTAAAATATAAAGACACTTCTCATTATTGGTCTTCTACTTTTACTAAATCAAAAACTTTTACGTGGAAGATTTCTTTTGATAGTTTTTCAATCGGTGCTTTACAAAACTATGAGCAAAGAAAGTATAAACTTAAGGTTCGTTGTGTTCGAGAAGTACAATAATACTTCGAGGTTCAAATAATGAAAAACATCATTCTTATTATTTTACTAGTATATTTAAATACCTTTGCAAAAAATCCTAAGTATTTAGAATACTTTGATAAAGAGGAGGAGAAATATTATGTTAAAGTTGATGGCATTTCAAGCCCCATTCAACTTATTCAACTAACAGGTATTCCGTATGTAAAAAATATCGAAATTTTGAGTGAGACAATTATCCTTCTTCATGCTACAGCAGGAGGACAAGGTACACATAGCATAGTAGACTATAATTACACCTATATCCTTGATAGAAGAAAAAAAAGTGTTGTTGGTTTTTTACAATATAATGAACAAGACTCCAGTATCAATAATCCTCCCCAATGGACACTTAAAAAGGATGAAGTCATAGCAAGCTATTATGAGCAAAAATTCAAACAAAAAAAATTTTAGGATTAAAAATTTACCTCAACTTATAAAAAAAAGAAGAGAAATGATCTTTGCTTATTTTATTTTGAAGATGGAGCTAATCATGCAGGCGTATTCACCAAATCTACAGCTGCTGCAGAATGTATTAAATGGAATAAATTGTCAAAATCAAACAAAGTTAAAGCTCTATTTGTTAATACAAAAAATGAATAATTTAATTAATAAATAGAAACGCTCAACAGGTTCGGCATGACTCATTTCCTTAAAAATGGCAATTGATTTTAATGTGGTTTCTTGGGTGAATTCAATGCCTCTTAAAGAGAGCTTAAGCATATTTTTTAAGGAGCTAAGCTCGGGAATGTTTGTTATTAAATTATCTAACCATTGCGCTGGGATTTGGGCAACATAAATAATAATGGGACTACTGTCTTCATTAACATCAGTCTGCCAGCTATGTGGTAAGTTGGGGCCAAGTAGAACTAAATCTGGATTGTCGTAATCATTGATGTAATCGCCAATGTGCTTTGAACCCTTACTGTTTAACGTTAAGCATATTTCATATTCAGGATGGTAATGCCAGTCAAACTCTTTTATGGGAAACTGAAATTTTTCAAAACGCCATGAACAGTTATCAGAGGCGATCATTTTTCCACATTTCGCTTTCATAAATATTGGCCTTTTGAATCAAAATATATTGTTTTAAACAGAGATAACCATTCTTGGTTTTGCACCTTTACTGCTATCAATTTGTGGGGTGCAGAGTAATAGCCTAGCTGAATCAATTTCTCCATGTTCTATCACATAAGCTTTAAAGGCTTGTTCTCGTTGTTCGCCAAGCGCCTTTAATCGTTGAACTTGTACTTTATCTTCTATTTCTATGCCACTTGTAAGTCCTATATCTTGCGGAACACTAATCGCACACAATTTAACTTGGGTATCGGCTTTATCTTGCATTAAAGCCATAAATTGCTGTAAG
>CAJXWI010000047.1 GCA_913062735.1 uncultured Arcobacter sp. | reverse complement strand
GTACTTAGAGAACAAAACAGACGAAGCTTCGAATCAATTACGATTTATGTCAAATACGATTAGCGATTTTTCTAATTTTCTTAGTTTAAAAAAAGAGAAAGAATCCTTTTTTATTGTAGATGAAATACATCGTGTTATTTCTTTGATTCAAGACAGTTTTACGTTTTTTTCTATTACGCTTGAAGTTACTTACGATGAAAATCATTTATTACGAAATTACAAGGGTGAATTATCACATGTGATTTTTAATTTATTAAACAACGCAAAAGATGCTTTTTCAAAAAAACAAGTTAAGAATGCAATTATTAATATAAATATAAAAAAAGAGGGCAATAATATACTTGTTTTGATAGAAGACAATGCAGGAGGGGTTGATCCAAATATTGCAAAAAAAATCTTTGAACCTTACTTTTCAACAAAAGAAAATGGCTTGGGAATAGGCTTATATATGTCTAAAAAAATTATAGAAGAAAGTATTTTAGGAAAACTCTCTTATTCAAAAAAAGAAAAAGGTGCGCAATTCTGTGTTTTGGTTCCTTTATCACTTTCATCGTAAGCTTGTAGGCTTTTAATATTATTTGTAAGTATATTTTAAAAAAATACAGCGAATAATATAAATAAACCTATCATGTAAAGTATTGGAATTTTAAAGACTCTTAAAACAATAAGTCCTAATAAGGCTTGTATTAAATCGCTACTTGAATGTACTGCACTTGGATAAACCGTAGTAATCATAAGAGCAGTTAATAAACTAACAACTGCTGCATTTATTCCTGCTATTGCATTTAAAATATTCTTTTGTTTGGAGATGCTTTGAAAACTTTCTTTAAATGTAAGTATCAGTAAAAAACCAGGTAAAAAAATTGCAAGTGTTGCAAGAAGTGATCCTAAAAAAGCAGACTCTTTAAAATAATTAGCCCCTAAATAAGAAGCAATACTAAACATAGGCCCTGGTATGGCTTGTGAGAAAGAGTAAGCAAGTAAAAAGTTTTCATCGCTAATAACATGAGAAAGGTGTTCTTTTAATAAAGGAAGTACAACATGTCCTCCACCAAATACCATAGAACCAGCAGAAAAAAAATCACTAAAAAGTTTTATCTCATTGTTTAAATAAGTAAAAAAAGGAAGAATGAAAAAGAACATTAAAAAGAGAATAAAAGGAAGACTATTAATCTTTTTTCTAGCAAGTGTTTGTTCTTTTTCTCTTTCTTTTAAAAAAATACTGCTTAGTATAGCTGCTGTTATTAAAACAATGAGTTGTACGTATAAAGAGCTAAAAGCAATCAATACAAGTGTTGAAAGTATAAAAATAAATTGTGTTGTTTTATTTTTACAAAAGTTTTTAAACATTGTAATAATTGCGTCAAGTACAATGACTAAAGCAAATAATTTAAGCCCAGTAATTATATTAGCAATAAGGATATTTTCATTTTGAGAAATATTGAATAGGGCAAGTATATAAAGTAAAATAAAAGAAGGAAAAGTAAAGGCTATAAAAGCAGTAATACCGCCCAATAAACCACCTTTTTCCAAACCAATACAAAAACCTACTTGTGATGAACTAGGACCTGGAAGAAAATGACTTAAAGCAACAAACTTGGAATAATCCTCTTCTTTAAGCCATTTTAGTTTTTCAACAAATGTTTTTCTAAAATAGGCTAAATGTACTATTGGACCACCAAAACTTATTAATCCAAGAAAAAAAAACCTGTAAAATATATTAATTATATTATTCACATGACACCTTACTTAATCATTTTATAATTCGGATTGTACCTTTGTTTAATTACAGATGGTTTACATTAAGTACTTAATAAGATCTTAATTTTTACCTTAAGCTAAATAAAATCATTAAAAAATAGCTTACATTATTTTAATAAGTATGTTTTAATACTTCTTGGAAGATAATAACACATATGATCAGAAGGATTTATTATGAATAAATACGATGAACTAGATGTTATATGTTCCCAAATACTAAATGAGAACGACTTGGAAATAGAAGAAGAAATATATCATAGACTTATAAAAGAAAAAGTTGTTTCAAGTATATCTTCGAAGAATGATTTTAAATCTCTTAAGATTTTCTCCTTAGAGCAAATATTCTTATCTTCTATTAGCCCTTTATTGCATGATATTGGTTTTGAAATTATAGATGAACTAAGTTATAAACTTAAAAGAAATAATACACTTGTTTATATCGCAAGATTTAATTTTAATTTAGAAAATCCTAATATTGTAAAAAAATCCCAAAAGAATATCGAAAATATCATTACCAATTCTTTATTGGATGAATCCATTATAAATTCAAAAGTTTTTTCGCTTGTTTATAAAGAAAACTTTTCTATGCAAAAGATAAAGTTAATACGAGCGCTTATTGAATATTTATCTCAAACGCTAAGTAATATAACGTATCAAAGTATTTTACTTACACTTACGAGTCATTCTCATATTACAAAACTTTTCATTGATTATTTTATTATGAAATTTGACCCAAAAGAAAAGAGCAAAGAGCCACAACTAAAAAATATAAATTTAGAAATCGATGCTGAAATTAAACTAATTCCTCAAATAATGGACGATAAAATTCTTAAATTAACGCTAAGTTTTTTACAATGTTTGTTACGAACGAATTATTTTTTTAATGAAGAAACAATTGCTTTTAAGATTGATACGAAACGTTATGGAGAAAATTTAAAAGGCTTGCAGCCTAATTTAGAAAACTATATTTATCATAATGACTTTTATGGACTTCATTTAAGAATGTCAAAGGTTTCAAGAGGAGGGCTTAGATGGTCTGAGAGACATGAAGACTATAGAGAAGAAGTTAAATCCTTAATGATTACCCAAGATGCTAAAAACTCTATTATTATTCCTGATGGCTCAAAGGGCGGTTTTGTAATAAATTCAAAAAAAGAGGTAACAAAAGAGTATTTTGAAAAAATTTATTCCTTATATATTAATGCCAATTTAGATTTGGTTGATAACCGAATTGATAACAAAATAATACGAGATGAAAGAATTGTGGCTTATGATGATGACGATCCATATTTTGTGGTTGCTGCTGATAAAGGAACAGCTGCTATGAGTGATGTTGCAAATGCTATATCTCTTAAAAGACATTATTGGTTAGGAGATGCTTTTGCAAGTGGAGGATCTAATGGTTATGGACACAAGGAATTAGGAATAACAGCAAGAGGATCTTTGATGTCTACAAAAAGATTTTTTATAGAAGAGGGTATTAATATTGATATCGATGAAATTTCTCTTGTAGGTATTGGGTCTTTAAACGGAGATGTTTTTGGTAATGGAATGATAGAAAGTAAAAGCTTTAGACTTCTTGGTGCCATTTCACAAAAAGAGATTTTTATAGATCCAAATCCTGATTTAGAAAAAGCGTATGAAGAGAGACGAAGATTGTTTTTTGCTAAAAAATCCTCATGGAGTAATTATAATAAAAAACTAATTTCCACAGGTGGTGGAGTATTTTTGAGAAGTGATAAAGAAATAATCTTAAGTAAAGAAATTAAAAAACTTTTAAATATAAGTAAAAAAGCACTCTCTGGTGAAGAATTGGCGAAAAAACTTTTATGTTTACAAGTGGATCTTTTATTTAATGGAGGTGTGGGAACCTATGTAAAAGCCAGTGATGAAAACTCTTTAGATATTGGAGATAAAGAAAATGAGGCTCTAAGAATAGATGCAAGTGAACTAAAAGCAAGAGTAGTATGTGAAGGGGGAAACCTAGGTTTTACACAAAGAGCAAGAATAGAATATGCCCTACAAGGAGGAAGAATAAACCTAGATGCGATAGATAATGCAGGTGGAGTAGATACTTCAGATAGAGAAGTAAATTTAAAAATATTATTAAATGCTGTTGTTGCGCAAGATATTATTCCAAAAGAAGAAGTAAAAACAATCTTGGATTCTTTAACTCAAAATATTGTTTCTTATGTCTTAAAAAGTTCTTATAAACAAGCCTTGGCTATTTCTATTGATGAACATTTTTCAAGACGCTACCTAAGTGATTTTATAAAAGTGATTGAAGTTTTGGAAAATAAGGTTGAGAGTTTTAATAGAAGAGCTTTTCATATTCCAAAAAATGAAAACATAAAAGAAGTACTAGATGAAAATTCTTCATTGGTACGTCCTATTTTAGGCTCTCTTTTATCTTATGCTAAAATTTTCATAAAAAAGATTCTAATGGATTCAAGTTTAATTGATGAAAAATATTTTAATAAGTTTTTATACAGCTATTTTCCACATTCATTTGTTGGAGCTTATGAAAAAGATATTAATAATCATCCTTTAAAAAGAGAAATTATTGCAACTAAAATGGCAGATTTTGTAATTAACTCTCAAGGAGCAACCTTTGTTAGTGATTATGCTAGATTAGGACATGAAAAATTTTTAATGAAAATAAAAGCATATATTATTGTTAATGAGCTTTTTGATGTAGAAAATATTAGAGAGAAAATA
Source organism: uncultured Arcobacter sp. (assembly GCA_913062735.1). The sequence goes on along the minus strand of CAJXWI010000047.1, from coordinate 5,824 downwards.
GAAAATAATGATTATAAATTAAGTGCTTTAGAACAATATCGTTTAATTAATAAAGTGGAATACTCTTTATATGTAAGTACGAGATGGATGGTAAAATATCTTAAAAACAATCAATTAGATGCCAGTCATATTCTTGATCATAAAAAAGAGCTTTTTGTTTTATTAAAAGAGGTTCATAAAGGTACTATTAAAAATATTATTGATAAAGAAAATGATTTTAATTTATTTTATTCTGTAATAGAATATTTACGATTTATTCCAGCAGCTATTAATATTAAAGAAAATTCAGTTCATTCTTTTAAAGATGTAATTGTGATTTTTTATTCATTAATTCATGAATTTAAAATACTAGAAATTATTTTTGCCTTAAACAGAATTAATTTAAGTAAAAAAAGCGATGCAGCTATACGTCATCAAATGTTGCAGTTTATTGAGTATATTGTACTTCATTATACAAGTAAAATTCTTGACTTTAAACGCCTTAATGAAGAACCTGAGCTTGCTTTTTCTTCTTTTATGATAAATGATGAGTCCAGTTTCAACAAAGTTAAATCCTATTTAGAAAGTTTTATGAATAAAGAAGAAAAAGATTTAAAAGAGATCTCTATTACGGTTAATCAACTGATGGTATCCCTTTTATAGTTAGAAAAAGAATAGTTTGACTTATAAAAACTCACTTTTTTTGATTGTGTTATAATAAAATATATTATTTTATACAGAGGAAGCTTAAGATGTTCAAGTCAAAAATATTCTTAAAAGCTATGCTTATTGTAACTACTTCTATTCTTGTGTATACCTTGGCATTAACACTTTTTATTGTACCAAAAGTTGAAAATAAAATAAAAAAAATTGAAGAAAAGAATGCAAAAGAAACCTTAAACAAAATTGTTAAAATAGTAAAAAATGTTAATAAAGACTTAGTGAGATTTCGTGATTTTTCTATCTCTCAAAATCAAAAAAGTCTAAAAAATCTTACAGATTCTATTTGGTCAATGATCGATTCCAAATATAATAATTCAAAAGCTAAAAACATTGGAAATGGTTTAAAAGAAAAAGCAAAAGAGTTTGAAAAGAACCTAAATGACTTCTATGGAAAAAATAAGAATACTATGTCACAAGAAGAACTAAAAGCAAGTATTATTACCTTCGTTAATATGTATAGATACAAAAAAGGAAGAGGTTATTTTTGGATTAATGATTATAAAACTTCAAAAATAATAGAGCATCCCATTCGCACAATTTCATCAAAACGACCTATAAATAGGAATCTTCAAAATATATTTAATAAAATGAAAAAATCACTTATGCATAATAATGCAGTTTTCACCTATAAGTGGTTAAACCCAAAATCAAATGCTGTTGAGAATAAAATAAGTTATGCTTTTAGATTTAAGCCTTTTGATTGGATTATTAGTACGGGAGAATATGAAAAAGCATTAAAAGAAGATCTTAAAAATCAAGTTCTTGATACCATTCAAAAAATAAGATACGATAATGGTAATTATTTTTTTGTTATTGATTATAGTGGTAAGGCTTTAGTTCATCCTGTTTTAGAAGGTAGAAATATTTGGGACTTAATAGATAAAAAAGGCAATTATATTATACGTGATATGATTAAACTTGCAAGAAATAAAAACGAAGGGTATTATCGTTATTGGTGGAAAAAGAATAAAAAAGATAAAAAAATCATAGAAAAACTCTCTTTTGTTAAGGATTTCCCTAATTGGAAAATTATGGTAGGTACTGGAATTTATCTTGATTTAATTAATCAAGAAGTACAAAAAAGAGAAAAAGAGCTAATTGATCAATTAAAACAGATTATCTACACTACTAAATTCGTAAAAACTGGCTATTTATTTGTTATCACAAAAAAAGGTCTTATGTTAATTCACCCAAATAGTAACATTGAAGGCAAATATATAAGGGAGTGGCTTCATCCTATTAGCAAAGAAAATAATTATGATTTAATTGTAAATGCCTATAACTCACAAGAAAAAACTTTTTATTATAAATGGGACAAACCAGAAGATAAAGGAAATTATATTTATGACAAAGTTTCATATATTGATTATATTCCAGAATTTGAATGGTATATTGTTTCAAGCGTCTATGTAGAAGAACTTAAGGCTGAATCCTTAGAAATTAGGAATTTTATTCTTTTCTTGGCTTTCGTTCTTTTAATAATTATTACTGTTCTTAGTTTTGTATTTTTTAAAAAAATATTAAGACCTATTGAAATACTTTCTACTTTAGCCTTGAAAGTTTCCAAAGGAGATTATTCTATACGCTACAAGACTAAAAACAAAAATAATGAAATAGAAATACTTGCAACAAAATTTAATGAGATGCTTGATACTATTGAAACAAAAGCTAAAGATCTTGAAGAATCAAATGAGCAATTAGAAGAAACAGTAGATAATTTAAAAAATACTCAAAGTAAATTAGTCGAAGCAGAAAAAATGGCTAGTTTAGGAGCGCTTGTTACTGGTGTTGCACATGAAATTAATACGCCAGTAGGTATTGGTATAACAGCTACCTCTCACTTAATGAGCCTAGCAAGTACAATACGTAATAAATATGAAAAGAATGAGATGTCACAAGAAGAATTTGAGGAGTTTTTAAAAGACAGCAGTTCTTTAACAACGTTAAGTAATTCCAATTTACATCGAACTGCTGCAATTATTAAAAATTTCAAGCAAGTAACAGTTGATCAAACAAGTGAGCAAAAAAGAATTTTTAATGTAAGTGAGTACATCAATGTTATTTTATTAAGTGTTCAAAACAGAACAAAAAAGAAAAACATTGCTATAAAAATTAATTGCTACAAAAATTTAGAAATAAATTCTTATCCAGGTTTATTTGCACAAATTATTACAAACTTAATTATCAATTCGTATATACATGGTTTTAAAGATACAAAGAGTGGAAATATTGTCTTAGATATTCTTTTTAAAGATGAGGAACTTACACTTGTTTATCAAGATAATGGCTGTGGAATAAGTAAAGAAAATTTATATAAAATATTTGATCCTTTTTTTACAACGAATAGAGAAGGTGGAGGTTCAGGGCTTGGCTTGAATATTATTTATAATATTATTACAAATAATTTAAAAGGAAGCATTAAGTGCACAAGTAGTGAGCAAAAAGGGGTCGTTTTTGATATTCATATTCCTATTTCTTAGAAGAAGGATTTGTAGAATTATACATGAAATTTGAATAATTGACTATTTGAAATCTAAGAAAATTTCTTTATAATAAGACACTTAAAAATCAAGGATAATTATGGAATTTTCATATCAAAACCCAACAGCAATTGAGTTTGGAAAAGGTCAAATAAAAGAAATTACAAAGTATATTTCAAAGAATCAAAAAGTATTACTAGTTTATGGTGGTGGATCTATTAAAAAAAATGGTGTATTTGAACAAGTTAGTTTGGCATTAGAAGAATATACTTGTTTTGAGTTTTCAGGGGTAGAGCCTAACCCAACAGTAGAAACACTCAATAAAGCAGTAAGAATTATAAAAGAGAAAAAAATTGATTTTGTATTAGCTGTTGGGGGTGGTTCTGTTATTGATGGCTGTAAATACTTGATTGCAGCTGCCTTATATGAAGGTGATGCCTGGGACTTTTTAGACGGAAGTGCAGAAGTTAAAAAAGCGCTTCCTTTGGGTGCTATTTTGACTCTGCCTGCAACGGGTAGTGAATCAAATGCAGCTTCTGTTATTTCTAAAAAAGAAACAAATGAAAAAAGATTTTTTCATTCTCCTTATTCTTATCCTAAATTTGCTATTTTAGATCCAAGTGTTATGAGCAGCTTAAGTGATAGCCAATTAGCAAATGGTTTAGTAGATGCTTTTGTGCATACCTGTGAGCAGTATTTAACGCTTACAAATACCTCGCTACTGCATGATGGATATGCCCAAACAATTTTAAAAGGTCTTCGAACATTAGCTGCTTCTTGGGAAAATAGAAAAGATGAATTATGGCAAGAAAACTTAATGCTTTTGGCAAATCAAGCACTAAATGGATTTATTGGCTCAGGAGTAGCACAAGACTGGGCTACTCATATGATAGGACATGAACTTACTGCTTTTTATGGTTTAGATCATGCCAAATCACTTGCCGTTGTTCAACCTTCTCTTTTGCGTGTAATGCTTGAAGATAAAAAAGAAAAACTCTTAATTATGGGAAAAGAAGTATTTGGAATAAAAAACGATGCAGAAGCTGTAATTAGAGCTATTGAAGCTTTATACGAAAGTGTTGGAGTTTCAACAAAACTTAAAAACTATAATATTGATGATAAAGTAGTTTCTAATATTATAAATGCTTTGGAAAAACATAAAATGCTTGCTTTGGGTGAGAATGAAAATATTACTCTTGAAAAAAGCAAAAAGATTTTAGAACTTGCTTTAATATAAGTGCTTTTTTAAACTAAGGTATATTCGATAAAAGAGGCTTTTGCTTCTTTTGGCGGGTAACCAAAATAAATTTTAAAATCCTTAGAAAACTGAGAAATACTTTCATAACCAACAGCGTAAGCAGTATCATTTACCTGATAATTTTGTTTTGCAAGAAAATCCTTTGCTTTATTTAAACGTAAATTTTTAATATATTGTAAGGGTGTATAAGAGGTTGTTTTTTTAAAATGTGTATGAAAAGAAGATACACTCATTTCCTCTTCTTTTGATAAACTAGGAATGTCTAAGTGCTTATTATAATTCTGATGAATATTTCTTATCGATCTTGCTATTTTAGCTTCGTTATTTGTATTTAAAAACATTTTATGTAAAAAACATGCATTCTCTCCTTTAATAATTCTGTAATAAAGCTCTCTTAAAAGTGATGTTCCAAGTATTTTAGAATCTTCTTTTGATTCTAAGGCTTTAAGAAGCCTTAAGCTAATGTCTTCAATATCTAAATTAACAGTATCTGAAAATAAGGCCAGATGACATTTTCTAACTTTCTTAGGGGCTTTATTGTTAAGACTATCTATAAGTTCATACATAATTTTTTTGTCAATAGTAATTAAGGCGCAAATAAAAGGTTCTTCTTTTGATGCATGAGTTTCACATTCAAAGGGCATGGTTGTTGGAATTACTAAATAGTTTTTATTATTGTATGCAAACGTTTCACTTCCTAAATAACCAATCTTTTTACCTTGTAAAACTAAAACCAAACATAAGTCATAAAGTAATGGTGCTCTTGGAGTTTTGATACTTGTTTTAAATATTTTTACATTGTCTAAATACGTATTGTGTAGGCCATCTTTTTTATAAAGAGTATTTACTTGTTTTAAAATCATTTTATTCATAAGCGTCCAAATCTTTTTAATATTATACTATTTCTTTAAAAATAAAAGATATTCATTTCTTCAAATAATATGCTAAATACTGTAAATATAAAAATATAAGACATTAAATGAATTATAAAAGTCAGATAATAGGAATACGTTTATATATTTTTTTAGTAGAAATTTGATATCATTGTTTATAAAAATAAATGGATATACATGACAGTTTCAAACAGTGCAATTTCTTCTGCTTCTTTTAATAATAACTCAAATATAAGAAGTCCTAGAACAAATAATATAGAAAAAAACTATGATGCATCAAGAGTTGAATTAAGCACACGTGCAATTTTGAGTGAGGAATATAACAGTACGGATTACGATTTTCCTGTATTTAATCCCGATGCTTTAACCTATACAAAACAATCAAAAATACTTTATAAACCCTAAACTTCCTTTTATAAAAGAGTAATTCCTATTCCTTTTTTACTATTTTTTTCCTCTTTTTATTGTTTTATTTGGTAATCTTTATTAAA
>CAJXWI010000046.1 GCA_913062735.1 uncultured Arcobacter sp. | reverse complement strand
ATATTTTGTTACATAGTTTTCATTAATAGTATAAGAATCTGCTAAATTAATTTTATCAACGGCTAGATTTTCATCTAAAATATTTATATAGTTTTTATAAATATTTTTTAATATACTTAAGTGTTTTTCATAAAATTCATAGGTATCTACACTTGAAATTTCATCAATAGATACTTTTTCACTGGAAATTTCTTGAAAAAATCTGAAAATATAATCACTTTGGTGAATAAAAGATGAAAAATCTTTTGCAATGCCTAAAGCTTCAAAATTATCCACGTTTATGGCTTCTTTTAAATACAATAAACGTTGTTCTTCATCTATATAGTTTTTATTATTAATTTGTATGGATTTTTTAAAAAAATCATCGATAGTAAGAAAAGTAGGCAATAGTCTATTGTTTTGCTCTGTTTTAATAAACTCTCTTATTGCTCTACTTGTAGGAAATACTTTTAGTTCTTGGTTAAATTGCATTAGATTTTATAAAAAAATACCCTTTTTTACCTGTTTTGGTTTCAACAAAACCAGTGATGTTTAAGTTCCCTGCTTTGTCTATTGTAAGCATTGTACTATAAGTATTGTTTTTTTGTTCTAAAGAGGTATTATCATAGTTTAAATCTGAATAAGAATTAGTAGCTCTTGAGATATTAAACTTAATTTTTATACTTTCATTTTCTTGTGTTTTCTTATTTTTAACAAGAAGTATAATTGAATTATCTCCCACTGTGTACACATCTTTATGCAAAGATTTTTTATCAAGCACTCTTTGAGAATAATAAACATCTTGAATATCTAGTTCAAGTTTTTTTGAATTTATACTTAAAATGAAATCATAGTCTTTTAAAAACTCTAAATTTGACTCTACAATTTTATTAAAATCTCTGTCAAGATTGTGATAAGAGATTAAAAAACTTTCATCTTCATGTACAGGAGTTTTAATGGCTGAACTTATAGTCCAAACAATCATTCCAATCGTAAAGGTAAAAATACCAATAAAAAATAAAGGCCAGTAATTTCTTTTCATATTATTTCTTCTTTGAACGTAAAACGATAAATGTGTAAGCGATTATTCCAAAAAGCACCAGTGAATACATTAATACTCGCCAAATTGTAGAAAAAGTTCTTCCTGAGTCTCCAAGAGCAGAGTCTAGTTTTTCTAAACCCTTAGACTTAACTATTTGAGCAGCAATTTCATCATAGCCGTTTAATACAGCAGCACTTACTTTTGCAAGTGTTGAGTTTTTATCTTTAGAAGCCAATAAAGGAATCACATAAGAATCAAGAATATCATCTTTATCAAGAGCTTCTACTAAATCACTTGAGATTAATAAATTAACATGGGTTTGATCCAAGGAAAAAGTAAGTACAACATAAGGTTTTTGAAGTTTTTGAACTAAAGCAGTTTCATACTCTTTTATAAAAGTAATTTTTTCTTTTGTTGTAATGCTTTTTATCATGCCAAAATTATTTTTGACATGAACATAAACACTTACTTGTGTTTTACTTTTAAGTTCACTTCCAATTTCATTAATTTTACTAACCGTTCTTTTATCAATTAAAGCATCGGAATTTAAAGTAAAATCAGAAGCAAATAAAGAACTTGCTCCAAAAATAAAACCTAAAAATAAAACCTGTATAAACTTAACCAATAAAAACCCTTGTGCTATCAAAAAAGGCTTGGTAAAGCGTAATTATAGCTGTACTACCTAATAAAATCCATATAATCTTATCCATTATTCACTTCCTTTTTTACCAACTAAAGTATAATGTTTGTAATTGTCTTTACTATTAAACTTAATAGCATTGATATCTTGATTTATTTTATAATAATTTTGGGCTTCATTTTGTTGTACAATTATTGCATAATACGAAAGAACACCTAAAATACTTAATAACAATACGACAGCAATTAACATACCAGTTATTCCATGCAGTTTAAAGATACCACGTTCATTTTGGTCCATTGAAGACTTCATTTTATTCTCCTAAACTTCGAATATAAGCAGCCAGTGCTTTTTCTTGAGTATTACTTAGTCTACCTCTAAAACTTGGCATTGCACCAATTTCTGCTTTTTTACCATCTAATAAAACAGCATGCATTAAAGCATCATCATACGCTAAGATATTAGGAGCAACATATTCCATACCCTTACCATCAATTCCATGACAAGAAGCACATGATTCATAAGCAGCAGGAGCTGTTCCTTTAAATCCATTGGCTACATAACTTGATACTTCATCTATTTCTTTTTCATCACTTAACATCATTGCAGGCATTCCACCAGGGTAGGCAGTTTTAAAATTATTTGCGCCGTTTTTAATAATGTATTTAACAGAAGATTTTAACACTCTTTTTGTCAAATCTTGTGCTTTTCCATTAATTCCCTCAGCATCAACCCCATGACAAGGAGCACACTGAACCAAATACAAAGATTCACCCATAGACTGTAAGGTTTTTTCATCTGCATTGTGCCATTTTTTCTCAAATTTCTCTTTATATTCCAGTGTTTCTTCATTCCATTGACCCAATTGTGAATATTGATTCGTAGGATACCCAAGAAGTAAATACCAAATACCCCAAACCATTGTTCCAATATAAGCTAAAGCCCAACCTTTTGGAACATCATTTTTATATTCACCAATTCCATCCCAAGACTCGTTTTTTAATTCACCGCTTGCTTTGTCATTTTTGATTTGATTAATATATTTAATAGCTGTAAAAACAGTAATTGCAATAATTGCAAAAGCCCCAAGCATTGTTAAATTATTAATATAATCATCTGTAATAAATGCATCTCCAGCAACAAAATATGTTCCACCCATTAATGAAATAATAAGAATAATTCCACCTATAAACATAGATTTCATTTTAACTCTCCTTCTTTTCTTGTTTTAACTCTCTGTTTTCAAGAGGCTGTGAATGTATTGAATCATCATGAACTAAGTCTGAATATTTTTCATAGTTTTTTTGCCCAGATTTATCTCTTTTATAAATTGAATAAGCATAAGAATAAAAAACAATAAAAACAACCAGCAGTAAAAAAAATTTCACATAACCTTGTAAATCAACCAATTCTTGATGTGTCATAATAAATCCTTATTTTAAAGAATTTAAATAAGCTATTAAAGCTACAATTTCAGGAATTTTTCCTGCATTTACTGCATCTTTTATTGCTTGATTTTTCATATCAGAAGTAATGCCTTTTGCTTCAATAAGAGCTTGTTTCATTGCTTCTTCATACGTTCCTAAAGGAACATCTATATTTCCATCTCCATTAATATCTACATCATAAGGTGTTGCGAATACATGTTTAATAGTATAAGCCTCTCCATAAGAAGTATCCATATCTGTGATATTTGTAAACATATGTGGGTAAGCAGGCATTACAGTTCCTGGAACTACTGAAGCTGGGTCCATCATATGATTCTCATGCCAATCCGTAGTTCTGTAATTCCCTACTCTCATTAAATCAGGACCCGTTCTTTTTGATCCCCATAAAAAAGGTCTGTCATAAGCATATTCTCCTGATAAAGAATACATACCATATCTATCGGTTTCTGATTTAAAGGGCCGTATTAACTGTGAGTGACACGAGTTACATGAATCTTTAATATAAATATTTCTACCAGCTAATTCTAAAACAGTATAAGGTTTAGTACCAACGGTAGGACGTGATTGTTTTGCAAAATCTGGAATAATTTCAACTATTCCAGCGAATGAAATAAAAATAAATACCAATACTGCAAAAAAGAACGGTCTTTGTTCAAACCAATGAAACATAATTCTTCCTTTCTTAAGCTGCTACAGGAGTAGCATTAGTAGGTTCTTTTTCAAGAACTTCACCAGCGGTTGCCGTTTTGAACATATTATAAGAGAACAAAAGAAAACCAACTAAGTATAATAAACCACCTACTGCTCTGATTGTATAATAAGGCTGTAAAACTGTAACCGTATCAATAAAAGAGTAAACCAATGAACCATATTCATCGTAAGCTCTCCACATCATTCCTTGCGTAATTCCAGCAATCCACATAGATGTAAAATATAAAACAATACCCGTAGTTTGTAACCAAAATTGAGTATCCATTAAAGACTTAGAATAAATCTTTCTTTTATACATTCGTGGTGCCATATGAAATAAACCTGCCATAATCATAAATACAACCCAACCAAGTGTTCCATCATGAACATGTCCAGGAATCCAATCTGTAAAGTGAGCAATAGCATTTACTGATTTAATCGCTTGAATAGGTCCTTCAATTGTAGATAACATATAAAAAGTAGAGGCCAAAATCATAAACTTAATTAAGGTATTATTTTGTAATTGAGCCCATTGTCCTTTCATTGTTAAAAGCATATTAATAGCAGATCCCCATGATGGAAGTATTAAAATAACCGACATTACAGAACCCATAGTTTGCATCCAATCTGGAACAGTTGAATAAATTAAGTGATGTCCACCAGCCCAAAGGTAAACAAATAATAATCCCCAAAAAGCTAAAATTGACAATTTATAAGAATAAATATTTTGACCTGATTCTTTTGGAAGGAAATAATATACCATTGCAATAATAGGTACCGTTAAAACAAAAGCAACTGCATTATGTCCATACCACCATTGAACCAGTGCATCATTCGTTCCAGAATACATAGAAACGGAATGCATCCATGAACCATAACCTGAATATAAAGCAGTTGGAACTTCCATTGAATTAAATAAATGAAGCATAGCAATAGCCAAAAAAGATGCTATAAAATACCAAATTGAGATATATAACGTTCTTTCACGTCTTATACCAATAAGTCCAAAAATACCAACTCCCCACAAAAGCCAAAATACAGTAATCATAATATCCAAAGGCCATTCTAATTCTGCATACTCTTTTGACGTTGTAATTCCTGCTAATAGCGTAACTACAGCTAATAACATAGTAATTAGATATACAGCAAAGTGTAATTTTGCAATAAACATTAAAAAAGGCGATTCTTTTAAAGAAACCTTTAATACTCTTTGAGCGATATAATACCAACAGGCAAAAATACCACTTAAGGTAAAGCCAAAAATTGCTCCACTTGTATGTATTGGACGTAATCTTCCAAACGTACCGTATTCACCTGCAATATTATTCAAATCTGGATATGCCAGTTGAAATGCAATAATAACACCTACTAACATAGCAACAATACCAAATATTATGGATGTAAAAGTAAATGCTTTTGCTACGCTGTAGTCGTATTCAATAATTGTATCGTTGGACACAATGGACTCCTTTTGTTTTTTACAAGTTATACTTGTTAAATTAGTAACAATTTTAACTCAATTAAAATAAAATAAGCCTTAATAATTGATTATTTTTTTTAAGTTAAAATTAATAATAGTATATTTTGTTATTTTATTTTTAGAAGTTTATCAAAATTAAACGATTATTCACTTGATTAATATCAAGATTCTCTTTCTTTTTTAATTTAAAGAAGTAATATATAAAGCACATATAGGACAATTTTTATCCTATTTAATTTTACTATAAGCTTACGAGGGAATGGTATTTATGTTTAAATTAAGATATTATTTTTTTTCAAAAAATACGTAATTATATAATGTACTGTATTATTTAATTATTGTTTCATAATTATTTACTTAAAAACAATCACAATATAAGTTAGTTAAAATATTTAAGTTTATATTTATTAATAATTTTTTATAGAATTTTAAAATATTTAGTAATTACTAAGTTACAGCTTAGTCATATGGCTATAAATTGGAAATAAAAATATTTATTTCCAATCTTTTATAGCGATTTGAGTTTCTCTTTTTAATGTTCGCTCTTTTAAATCATTTCTTTTATCGTAGAGCTTTTTACCTTCGGCTGTTGCAATTTGCATTTTTAGCATATTTCTTTTATTAAAATACAGTTTTAAAGGCACAATGGTAAGGCCATCTTTCATTACTCTTTCATGTATCTTATTAATTTCTTTTCTATGAAGCAAGAGTTTTCGCTCCCGTCTCTCTTCTGGTCGATAAGAAGTATGTGCTGTACTTAAGTGTGTAATATGCATATTAAAAACAAAAAGTTCATTTTTAACAACTCGAATATGAGAATCTTTTAAATTAACTCTTCCTTCTCGTATAGCTTTTACTTCTGAGCCTTGAAGTTCAATTCCAGCTTCATACGTTTCTAATATATTAAAATCATGCCAGGCTTTTTTATTTTTAAACGATAGTATTTTTTTAACTTTTTCTTTTGCCATTTTTAACCTTAAAAAAAGTACTTCCAGAACCTGAGAAGTACCAATTATTTTTTTCATTTTCTTTTAAAGAAGGATACAAAGCATTTGCAGCTTGATACAAATCATTCGCTTCTTTAATATTTAATATTTTTAATACATCAAGGGATTTCATAGACATAAGTTTAGAACTTTGTTCTTTTGAAGTCTCACTATAAAAAGCAGCTCTGTATTTTTGATAAATTTTTACAGTATTACAATCAATTAAAGGAGTGTAGGTCTCTATTTCTAAAGCATCTTCTTTAAACTCTTCTACTACTTCCCCAATACCACTTACATTAGCGCTATCATACTCGTATACAAAAAAAGCAACATCTGCCCCAATTTTTGAGCCAATAAAAGCAAGTTCCTCTTTTGATAAATTTAAAGAAAAATACGCATTACACATATTTAGAAAACACGCACAATTTGAGCTTCCTCCTCCTAAACCAGCAAACTCTGGAATATTCTTTTCTACTTTTACCTTAATATTTTTAAATTCTTCTTCTAAAAAAGAAAAGCGTTCTTTTAATAAAACATAGGCTTTATAAATAGTATTTTGTTCTGTTTTGCAACCAAAGTTTCCTTCTAAAGTAAATGTTTCATTATCTTCTTTTACAAAAAACATACAATCATATAAATTTTTTACTCGCACAAAACGAGAAACCAATTCATGATAGTTTCCTCTTTTTCCTGTAATTTTTAAAAAAATGTTTACTTTTGCATAGGACTTTTCTTGCACTATAATAAAACCTTATTTAACAAATATTTAACTTCTTTGTTCTCTATTTGAATTATACTAAAAAAGTCATCAAAAACAATCAGGTATTTTCCTTCATCTTTTATTTCTAAATACTCAAGAGATATTTTTTTACCAAAATCTAACCATTCTTTAGAACCCGTATATTTATTTCTTGGAATATCTAAATAAGTTAAAGGATTTAAATCTTTTTCATTTTCATAAAAAAACTTGCCTTCATTTAATCTCTCTAAATAAGATAATGTTCCTACACGATTAAGTTTTTTTAATAATTCTTGTGCAAGTGAACGTATGTATGAACCTTCTGATACGGTTGCTTCAAAAGTTATGAAAGGATGAGAATAAGACAAAAATTTAGTATTTACTATATTCATAGTAGATTCTTTCATTTTAACATCCAAGCCTGCTCGTGCTAAGTCATACGCACGTTTTCCATCTATTTTTTTTGCAGAGTATTTAGGAGGTAAATACGTAATATCGCCTATTAAGTTTTTGATTTCTTCTTTGATAAGACTTTCGCTTAAGGGTTCACACGCTTCATTTGAGTGAATATTTTCTAAATCTAAAGACTCTGATTGGGCCCCTAACCAAATAGTAGTACGATAAGATTTAGGTGTTTTTGCCAAATAATTAAAAAGCTTAGAATATTGTCCAAAAGCAACAATCAAACAGCCTTTTGCAAAAGGATCAAGAGTACCTGAGAAACCCGCTTTTTTATTCTTATATTTTCTCTTAATTCTGTTCAAATAAGAATTCGAAGACATAAACATAGGTTTTTTAACTACCACTAATTTGTTCAAAGGTTCTTTATCATAAAGTCGTTTTTGCATTGTTCTACTTTTTATTTTATATTTTTGGTTCAAATGTTATTTAAAATCCAATGTAAAATAGGCTAAGAAAGTGGCAGATTTTGTCCTAAATCAAGGCGTAGCTTTAAATTTGAGAGGAGCATACTAAAGTATGTGACGATTAAATTAAAAGCTGCAACGCAGAGTTAGGGGAAAATATGACGCTTTATTACCCTATTTTTTTTCTACGAAAGAGGATAGGATGTCTCTTTTACTTCCACCAAAGTTAATCGTCAACTTATATTCTTTTCCTACTTTATTACTCTTCTCTACCCTACCCATTCCAAATATTTTATGGGTAACCATATCGCCTTTTCTAAAATCAGAGCGTCTCTCAATTTTTAGTGAACCTTTAATTAAACCAGACTCACTTAAAAACCTTGATTTTGTAAGCATTGCACGCTTTCCTTTATAAAACCTGGAGTGAACAAAAGATAAAGTTAAGGTATCCATTGCACGTGTAAATGCAACATAGCCTAACCGTCTCTCTTCTTCAAGATTACTGCCATCTCCAATAAGAGGAAAAAATCCTTCTTCAAGTCCAATTACAAAAAGATGTTTGTATTCTAAACCTTTTGAAGCATGAATACTCATCATAGATACTGCTTCATTAAAAAGTTTATCTTGTTCCGATTCTAAAGAAATTTCATTTAAAAAATCTTCTAGGTTTAAATGAGGATTTTGCATAAAATAATCTCTAATAAAACCTGAAAACTCATCAATATTTGCTTGTCGATCAACTCCATCAGGAGCATTATCATAAGAAGATCTATAGTCAAATATTTCTTCAAAGGCATCCAGAAATCTCATTTTAGATTCTTCTAATACATCTTTTAAATCCAGAATTGAAGCTATAAATACTTTTAGGGTACGGCTATTCTTTTTACCAACTAAGACAATTAGTTCTTCAGGGCTTAAATCATCAATAAGTTTAAAAATTGGTTTTTTATCTTGAATTGATCGGGCATCCAGTTTATCTATTGTTGTTTTTCCAATTCCACGTTTGGGTTTATTTACAATACGTTTAAAAGAAAAATTATCTGTAGGATTGGTAAGTATACGAAAATAAGCGATTAAATCTTTAATCTCAGCTCTTTCATAAAACTTCATTCCTCCTACTAATTTATAAGGAAGTCCGGCTTTATTAAAACCCTCTTCAAGCGAGCGAGACAGGGCATTAACTCTAAATAAAATAGCAATATCACTGGCACACTCTCCAGAGAGTATAAGCTTTTTAATATCATCTACAAGTTTTCTTGTTTCTTCATTTTCATCATGAGACTCATAGAGTTTTACTGAATCACCTTTGTGTCTTGTTCCTCTTAAATTCTTACCCAATCTGTCTCTGTTATGCTCAATTAATTGATTGGCATGATTTAAAATAGTATCAGTGGAACGATAATTTTCTTCAAGTTTGATTACTACTGTATCTTTAAAGTGTTCCGTAAAATTTAAAATATTTTTAATCGTTGCACCTCTCCAACCATAAATACTTTGGTCATCATCTCCAACAACACAAAGGTTATCATGAGTACAACATAAAGTCCGTAATAACTTATATTGCAGTTCATTTGTATCTTGGTACTCATCAACCATAATATATTGATATTTAGCAGATACTTCTTTTGCCAGTTCTTTATTTTTATCCAGAATTTTATAAGGCAATAATAATAAATCATCAAAATCAACCAAATTATTTTTTAATAAATACGCTTCATATTTTTCATAAATATCAGCAATTTGTGTATACAATTTTAGTTGTGCACTTTCTTTTACTTCAGCAGGCGTTAAAATACTGTTTTTATATTTTGAAATTTCGTTTGCGATTAAGGATGTAGTTATTTCTTTATCAATACTTCTTAAAATTCTTTTTTTATCATCCGTATCAATAATAATAAAATTATTTTTTCTATCAAGTACTTGCATATTCAGTTTTAAAAATAACAAACCAAATTTATGAAAAGTACATAATAAAGGAGGAGTATTAATAAGATTAGGGTCAATTAAGTTAAAAGCACGCTCTCTCATTTCTTTTGCAGATTTATTCGTAAATGTAAGCGTTAGAATTGAAGAAGGATCAATTCCAATAGAAATCAAATACGCTAATCTAGTAGTAATTGTTTTTGTTTTACCAGAGCCTGCACCTGCTAAAATAAGCAAGGGGCCATCAATATGCTGTGAGGCTTTTTGTTGAGATTTATTTAAGTTAGCTAGAAAATTTTCAGACATTTATGCTCCATTTAATCGTGATTATATCATATTTATAATAAAAAATTAATTTGATATTTAGATTTAATTTAATTATTTTATTAAAAATATTTCTAAGTAAAATTCATGCTTTTATAACTAGGTTTAGAAAAGAAAAGAATTTTAAAATTATTTATGTAGGTTTAAAAGAATAGAAGGAATAGAATATATCAGGGACTAAAGTAGGTTTTAATTACCTACTTTAATAAAAAATTTCTTGTAATTTATTTTTTTACGAAATAATCTCCATCGAAACTTTCTAAACCATAAT
>CAJXWI010000045.1 GCA_913062735.1 uncultured Arcobacter sp. | reverse complement strand
CAATTCCTGAATCGTTTTTACAGCGCTCTTGAATTCTCATAATAGCATCTAATACTGCTTCTGGTCTTGGAGGACAACCGGATACATATTCATCAACAGGAATTATTTCATCAATGCCTTGTAGCGTTGTATAGTTATCATAAAATCCACCAGAACAGGCACATGCTCCCATAGAAATAACCCATTTAGGCTCACACATTTGATCGTATATTTTTTTAAGAATAGGTGCTTGTTTATAAGATATAGTTCCTGCAACAATCATTAAATCTGCTTGTCTTGGCGAGAACCGTACAACTTCAGCCCCAAATCTAGATAAATCATATCTTGATGCCGCAAGTGACATAAACTCAATACCACAACATGCCGTTCCAAATACCATTGGCCATAATGAATATGACCTCGCCCAGTTTACTGCTTGATCTAATCTCGTTGTAACAACGGTGTCACCAAGTGCTGCTTCTGCTCCTAATCCCATGATAGTGCCTTTTTCTTATAGATATAAATTAATCCTGCATACAATAGACCCATAAACATAAACATTTCAAATAAACCAAGGTATCCAAGTTCTTTTATATTTACAGCCCAAGGAAACATAAATATAATTTCCACATCAAATAATACGAATAAAATTGCTACAAGGTAAAATTTGATTGAGAATCGTAAGTTAGTTCCGCCAACAGGGTTTGTCACACCTGATTCATATACTGTGTTTTTAGCAAGATCTTCTTTGTTTTGAGGCCCTAGTTTTCTAGTTGAAAAAAATACTCCAACTAAAATAATACCAATTAAAACAAAGACAATAGATGCTAATACTAATTCATTTGACATATGCATTATCCATTAATAAATTTATTTATCCAAGTGTACTATAAGTTTATGCAATTTTTCTTTTATGGATAATAGAATTGTTAACTATGTGAGTTATTGTGAATTTTTGTAATATTTACTATCCCAAGGGATAGTAAATTAGTGTAGATTCGTAACAATCTTTTCTAGGGCAATTTTTAGTTGTGCTTGTGGAAGTGCAATATTTATTCTAAAATAACCTTTTGCTTCTTTAGCAAATGTAGTACCGTCATTAAGGGCTACTTTGGCATCTCCAAGTAGTCTGTGTTTTATTTGAGAATGAGTATTATTTAGTTTATTAAAGTTTAGCCAAAGCAAATAAGTAGCTTCTGGTTTAACAAATTCTATTTTAGAATTGTTACTTTTTAGAAAATCATAAGTAAAGTCAATATTGGATTGTAAATAAGATTTTAATTCTTCTAACCAAATATGACCTTTTGTATATGCAGCTTCATGAGCTACAAATCCAAATAAATTAATAGCATTTACTTCTCTTTTTATTACTACTTCATCAAAGGTTTTTTTCATTTCTTTATTATGACAAATTGCATAACCACAATTCAAGCCTGCAATATTAAATGTTTTTCCAGCAGAGTTAAGCGTTAGTGTAATATCTGCAATTTCAGAAGATATTGAAGCCAATGAAGTGAACTTTTCATAAACCAAATCCGCATGAATTTCATCAGAAATAATTTTAATATTGTGTTTAATACAGATTTTAGCCAAAGCAGATAATTCTTCTTTATTCCAAACTCTTCCTACTGGATTGTGAGGGGAACATAGAACTAAGATTTTTGTTTTAGATGTAATTTTACTTTCAAGGTCTTTTAAATCCATAGTGTAATAACCATCAGTTTCTTTTAGTTGATTAGCAACTAATACTCTATTATTTGATTTAATATGATTAAAAAAAGGATAATACGCAGGTGTTTGAACAATTACTTCATCCCCTTCATTTGAGTAAGCTTCAATTGCAGCACTATAAGCAGGAACTACACCGTTTACAAAAGTAAGGTATTCTTCTTTTATAGTGTAATTATGTCTGTCTTTCATCCATTTTACAACGGCATCTATAAGCGTTTGAGTAGGTCTTGTATAACCAAATATTCCATGCTGTATTTTTTCATTCATGGCTTGTGTTATAAAATCAGGTGTTCTTAAATCCATATCCGCAACCCATAAAGGCTGCAAATCCTTATAATCACCAAAATAAGCACTCATTACATCATGTTTTAAACAAGAGGTATTTTTTCTATTTATTTCTTCATCAAAATTATACATATTTTCTTTCTTCCTATGGTGAAATTTACTTGGAAGAATTATAGCAAATAAAATAATAAATAAGATAGAATACAAGATAATTTATAAAGAGGCAAAGAATGAAAGAAGCAATTGCGCTGTTAAAAGAGAATGATTTATTACGAATTATTGACGATGAACTTGATATTTACTTAGAAATTCCTCATATTGCATATATTGAAGTGAAAAAAGAAGATTCAAAAGCACTCTTATTTACGAATGTAATAGATAAAAAAAACAATAAAAAATTTAATGAACCAGTACTTATGAATGTATTTTGTAATGAAAAAGCAGTTGAATTATTTATAGGTGATGGGGATAAAATAGGCGTGGAGATAGAATCTTTACTTAAAATGAAACCACCTAAAACCTTAGGCGATAAATTTGCTTTATTTGGAAAACTGTTTTCATTAAAAAATACAATACCTAAGGTTTCTAAAGCAAAAGCAGCTTGTCAAGAAGAAATATATTTAGGAAAAGATGCTAAATTAAGTGATTTACCAGTACTTACAACTTGGGAACAAGATGGTGGTCCTTTTATTACTATGGGGCAGGTATATACTACTTCTTTAAATGGTGAAATGAAAAACTTAGGAATGTATAGACTTCAAGTATATGATGATCATACGCTTGGAATGCATTGGCAAATACATAAAGATTCTAATCATTTTTTTCATGAATATAAAGAAGCTGGCAAAAAAATGCCAGTTTCAATTGGAATTGGTGGAGATCCTATGTATATTTGGTGTGGGCAAGCGCCTCTACCAATTGGTGTTTTTGAATTAATGCTTTATGGTTTTATAAAAAACAAAAATGCAAAACTGGTAAAAAGTATTACGAATGATATTGCTATCCCTGTTGATAATGACTATGTTATTGAAGGTTTTGTAGACCCTTCAAAAATGAGAATAGAGGGGCCTTTTGGGGATCATACTGGATACTACACACTAGAAGAAGAATATCCTTTCATGGAAGTTACCGCCATTACCAAAAAGAAAGATGCAGTATTTTTAGCAACGGTTGTTGGAAAACCACCTTTAGAAGATAAGTATATGGGGCATGCAACAGAAAGAATATTCCTCCCCTTACTAAAAACGACTTGTCCCGATTTAATAGATTATTATATGCCTGAAAATGGTGTTTTTCATAATCTAATTATTGCAAAAATAAAAACACTTTATCCAGGGCATGCTCAGCAAATGATGCACGCTTTTTGGGGAGTTGGACAAATGTCTTTTGTTAAACATGCCATCTTTGTTAATCAAGATGCTCCTGCTCTAACTTCGCATGAAGACTTAACACGATATATACTAAACAGAATTGACATAGAAGAAATATTAATAACAAGAGGTGTTGTTGATGCACTAGATCATTCAAGTCCAAGATTTGCACTTGGAGGTAAACTAGGACTTGATTGTACTGGTGCTGAAGTTAAAGAATTAGGTATTAAAATCCTAAGTGATGATGAACTTTTAAAGAAACTTCAACATATAAGTTCCGAGATTAAAGACTTAAAACAATATTTTACGGACACTAAAAATCCACTTGTTATAATAACTGTAGATAAACAACGTTCACAAAAAGAATTATTTGAAGAAATAAAAGAAATATCGGCTCATGTGAAAATACTAATTATTGTAGATGAAAAAAATCAAAATGATTTAAACAATGAATATATGTTGCTTTGGAGAGTGGTTAATAATATTGATTCAAACAGAGATATTTTCTTTCATGAAAATACTATTTGTATTGATGCTACTAATAAAAACAGCATGGATAATTTTAAAAGAAGATGGCCAGATGATGTTGATTGTACAACAGAGGTATTGGATTCTTTACAAAAACGTGGAATCATTAATATTGATGATGCTTTTAAGAAAAAATGGCACTTGTAAGAGTTTTCTCTTACAAGTTTTATGGTTTAATTAAAATAAGATTTTCTTTGTTTATATCTAAATAGAGTTCAGATTCTTTATTATAACCATTTAACTTTTCTACATTAACAATTATTACGTAATTATTGTATTTTGTGAACTCTAAAGAAAGTTCATAATAATCCCCACAATAGGAAATATCAAGTAATCGTAATTTATGCTCATTTTTTTTATTTGTAAGAAAGGTTTTATTAACTCTTATAATAAGATCATCATCGTTTTTATTTTTTAAATTAAAATCTTTTAAAATTTCTTTTGGTAACTCATTAATATCACCTAAAAAGTTAGCAACATATTTATTAACTGGATTAGAAAATAATTCTTTGGGTGTTCCAAACTGAACAATAGTTTTATTTTGAATAATACCAATTTTATCTGAAATACTTAAGGCTTCTTTTTTATCATGAGTTACTAAAATAGCAGAAAAACCAAACTCTTTAATAATGTTTTTTAACCAAATTTTTGTTTTATTTCGTAAAATTGAATCAAGGTTTGAAAAAGGTTCATCAAGTAAAAGAACTTTTGGTTTATAAGCAATTACTCGTGCAATTGAAACTCTTTGTTGCTGTCCACCTGATAATTCATGTATTTGTTTGTATTTATGCTCTGCTAAATCAAAAAGTTCCAAGAGTTTATCTACTTGTCTTTCTTTTTCTTTTTTATTCATGTCTTTTAATGCAAAAGCTATATTTTGAAGTACATTTAAATGAGGAAAGAGGGCATAATCTTGAAAAATATAACCAATATCTTGTGTTGCACATGAATTTTGGTTTTTCTTTAAATAACAGGTGTGTAAATAAATATCACCTTTATACTTGTCTTCAAGCGAGGAAATTGAGCGTAATATTGTACTCTTTCCAGAACCACTAGCCCCAAGTATAGTAACTATTTCTCCATCTTTTACATCAAAAGACACATTTTTTAGAATTTGGGTATTACCAAATGCAATTTGGAAGTCTTTAATGCTGATTCCAACCATATTAATCCTTTATCATTTTTTTAGCCAACAACAAGACAGAAACAATTCCTAAAGCAACAATAAACATAGCGGGTACTGAAGACTCATATAATTGTGCTTGGCCTACAAGTTCATGCGAATACACTGCTAAGGTATCAAAGTTAAAAGGGCGTAAAATCATTGTTAATGGTAATTCTTTTATTATTTCAATAAATACAACTATAAAAGAAGCAAGTGCAGAGTTTTTTATCAGTGGAAAAATAACGCTTCGTAATTTTCCTGTTTCACTGATGCTCATTGTTTTACATGCATCATCATAGGATTGTGGAATTTTTGAAAATCCGGATTCGTAGTTATTAATTGATATTGCTAAAAATCTAACACAATAAGCAAAAATTATAGCAAGGATACTTCCTGAAATAAATATATTAAATATGTTATCTACATGTGAAAAGAAACTTAATACTCCTACTGCAACAACAGCTCCAGGAATTGAATATCCTAATTTTACAATTTGTGTTAAGTTATCACTTATTTTATTTTTATGTAAACGTACATTATAAACAAAAATGAAACCAAGCATTGTAATTAAAAGTGAGCCCCCAACACCTAAACTCAGGGTTTGCAATAAAATACGAATAAAATCTTCATCAATTACATCTTCATAAGATAAAATAAACCAGTGCGTCATTTGAGACAAAGGAAGAATGAAACCTAAAAATACAGGAATAAAACAAATAATAAAAGCCAATACGTTTGCTTTTCCTTTTAAAGGAGTTTTGCAAATGGGTGCAAAATCTTTACCTGAGGATCTGTATCTGATATTGCGTCTTTGAAAACGTTCTAAAAAGATTAAAGTAAAAACGAATAACATTAACATTGATGCTAATTTTGAAGCATCTTCGACAGAACCCATTCCGTACCATGTTCTAAATATTCCTGTTACAAAAGTTGGAACACCATAATAATCAACTACTCCAAAATCTGCAACTGCTTCCATAACAGCTAAAATAGTCCCAGCAACAATAGCAGGCCGTGAAATTGGAATAATTACTTTTCTAAAAGTAGCAAAGGGACTTAATCCCATTGTTTTAGAAGCGTCAATAATAGAAGCAGACTCCGCAATTAAGTAGGTTTTTGAAATTAAATAAACATAAGGATATAAAACCAAAGACATTACAATTATTGCGCCTTGTATTGACATAATGTCCATATAGTAGATTTGTGTAATATTTTCTTTTCCTAATAAATTAAGAATAAACATTGTAACTGAGCCTGTAATATCAAACATTCCTGCATAAACATAAGAAATAATATAAGTAGGAATAGCAAAAGGCAAAATTAATGCGTAATGATAGAATTTTGAGAAAGTAAAGCTATACATTGTAGTTATATAAGCAGTAGTAAAACCTATAATGGATGTCAAAAATGCGACACCAAACATAATATACAATGAATTAAAAACATACTCACTCAAAACTGTATCTTTTAAATGTTGCCAGTTTTGGGTATTAGGGCTTGTGATATTTACTAAAATTAGTAAGGCAGGTAAAGCAATAAGCAGGGTTAATAAACCGCTACTTATTGTTAGTTTTTTAAAATATTTCAATTATTAAAATCCGTTAAATTTATTTCCATCCAGCTTGATCGAATATTTTAACTGCTTTTGCATTGTTTTCACCTAAAGAATTAATAGAAATATTATCTTCTTTAAATGTTCCCCAAGATGTTACTAAAGGAGATGATTCAATACCTGCAAGTACAGGATATTCATAATTTCCTTGAGCAAATAATTTTTGAGCATCAGAAGAAGCTAAAAATTCAATGAACTTAATTGCATTTGCTTTATTAGGTGCATATTTAGCAACTCCAGCTCCAGATACATTAATATGTGTTCCACCTTTTTCAAATTTAGGGAAAAAGATTTTCATTTTTGCAACTGCAACTCGTTGAGATTTGTCTTTGTTATTAACCATTTTACCGATGTAATACGTATTTGCAATTGCAACTTTCCCTATTCCATTAGCAACTGCTTTAACTTGAGCTCTGTCATTACCTTTAGGAGTTCTTGCCATATTTGCAACTACACCCTTAGCCCATGATAAAGCATATGCTTCTCCATGATGTTCAATCATAGCAGCTAATAAAGATTGGTTATAAATGTTATTAGATGATCTTACAACAATTTGACCTTTGAATTTAGGGTTAGCTAAATCTTCATAAGTAGATAATGTAGAATCAGTACCTGAACCAATTTTATAAACAGCTACTCTAGATCTTTTAGTTAAAGCAAACCATTTACCATCTACATCTCTGTAATTAGCAGGAATGTTTTTTGTTAAATAATCAGATTCTACAGCTTGTAATAAATCTTGTGTTTTTGCTTGAAATAATCTTCCTGCATCAACTGTGATTAAAATATCTGCTGGTGAATTTTCACCTTCAGAAGCGATTCTTTTAATTAATGCTGAAGCTTTTGCTTTAACAACATTTACTTTAATTCCTGTTTTTTCTTCAAACATTTTGAAAAGAGCTTTATCTGTGTCGTAGTGTCTGTGAGAATATACATTTACCTCGTTAGCTGCAAATACTGAGCTAGCTAATACTAATGAACTTAATACAAGTTTTTTGAACATGAATTTCCTTTTTTTTGTTATGTACTGAAATCATAAAGAAATATTCCTTTAAATAATCTTAATAATAGTAATGGTTATCAATATGTTTTAGAATTGTTACTTCTGTACATCAATAAGATTAAATTAAAAAATTCTTATTTAACTTTATCTTGATATAATGCCAATAATTAATTTAATAAACTTTTTTACCTAAAGATGAAGGAAAATACTAATGATTCTGATGATTGATAATTATGATTCATTTACTTATAACATAGTTCAATATTGTAAAGAACTTGGGGCTGATTTAAAAATTATACGTAACGATGAATTAAACATAAAAGAAATCGTAGCTTTAAACCCAGAAAAAATAATAATATCTCCAGGACCTTCCACTCCTGATGATGCTGGTATTTGTTTAGAAGTTATTGAATATTTTAGCGATAAATTACCAATTTTTGGTATTTGTTTAGGACACCAAAGTATTGCGCAAGTATTTGGTGCAAAAGTAGTACGTGCAAAAAATATGATGCATGGAAAAACTTCTAAAATTAAAGTATTAAAAGAGACGGCCATTTTTAAAGGACTACCCGAAACATTTATACAAACAAGATATCATTCTTTAAGTGTTCAAAATGTGGATCTTCCTAGTATAATTATTCCCACATCTGTTTCAACGGATGATGAGGAAATGATGAGTTTAGAAATCAAAGACAAACAAATTTATGGGGTGCAATTTCATCCCGAATCAATTATGAGTGAATATGGTTATGAAATGATTGATAACTTTTTAAAGCTGTAGAAAAAGATGCAAACAAATATAAGTGACAAAAATTATAAATACCTATTTTATATATTGTTTTGTTTTAGTATATTTGCTTTGTTGTATGTATCAAGTACTTTAAGCATATCTTATAAAGAAGCATTAAATGTTCTTGATAATAAATCCTTATTAACATTTATTACTTTTCCTTTATTACACTATTTTCCTTCTAATGACATTGCTTTAAGAATTCCATTTATTATTTTCTATGCTATGAGTACTTGTTTAATGTATGCATTAACAAAAGATTATTTTAAATATGAGAGTGATCGTTTTATCAATATTATGCTTTTTATGATGTTACCAGGAATGGTATCTGCTGCAATATTGGTTAATACTGCAATAATTGTATTATTTTTCACCCTTTTATATTTGTATTATTACAAAGTATATGGGAAACACAATTATTATATATTATTTTTTTGTTTATTAATAGATAACTCTTTTGCAATATTATACTTGGCTTTATTCTTTTATGCTTTTGAAAAAAAGTACAATCAACTTTTTTATATCTCTTTGATTTTATTTGGTGCATCAATGAGTATATATGGGTTTAATACAGGTGGAAAGCCAAGTGGGCATTTATTAGATACTTTTGCAATTTATGCCTCTGTTTTTTCACCTCTAATGTTTATTTATTTCTTTTATTCGCAATATCGTATTGCAGTAAAAGGCTATAGATCAATTTATTGGTATATTTCATTTGTTGCTTTAGTCTTTTCTTTATTATTTGCTTTTAGGCAAAAAGTATATATAGAAGACTTTGCTCCTTTTGTTATAATTGCAATGCCTTTAATGGTGAAACTATTTTTTCATACCTTTAGAGTAAGGCTTCCCTCTTTTAGACGTTTTCATTATTTTATGGCAATGTTTGTTTTTTTTATTTTACTCTTAAACTACACCGTCATTTTTTACAACAAACCTATTTACTTGTTTTTAGAAAAAAGTAAAAGGCACTTTGTTTATAAATACAGTTTTGCAAAAGAACTTTCTGTACATTTAAAAGAGAATAATATTAATGGTGTTTATTCCGATGATAAAGAAATTATGAAACGCTTGAATTTTTATAACATTGATTCGGGTGAGAAATATTACCTGAGCACGAATGAAGTGTATAAAAATGAATACAAATTTAAATTTGAGTTTAAATATAAAAACAAAGAGATAGTAACGTATTATATTAAATGAAAAAATGTTTTACTCTTTTAGAGTTACTTTTCGTTTTATCTATCATGAGTGGTTTTTTACTTTTTACAAAAATAAATTATGTAAAAAATGACTTACAAACAGTATCAAATAACTTAATCTTGCATCTAAAAAACCTGCGTTATCAAGCATTAATGGATAATAAATATTCTTCTGAAGACAAGTGGTATAAAAAACGTTGGACACTCAAATTTTTAAATTGTAATAAGAGTATTGGCGGAATGTATTATATTATGTACAGTGATTTAAATATGAAAGGTCACGCCAATCAAAGTGAGAGTTTAAAAGATGCGCTTAATTCAAAATACTTATATGCTACTTCACAATGTAAAGAACATAAAAACAGATCTAAACATGTACTCTTAAGCAAAAACTACAGCATTAAAGAAATTAAACTCTCTTGTAATAAAACGAAAAGCTTGGGACAAATTTCTTTTTCTTCTTCTGGTGAAATTTATGCCTCTTTATCAAACCTAAATGATAGTAATAAAATAAAAAAAGATTGTTATTTAGAAATCATTCATAAAAACAATGATTCTGTTAAAATCGTAATTCGAAACAGAACGGGATATGTTTCTCTATATTCTAAGTAAACAAGCTAGTGTTTTTTGTTTTATATTATACATGTATTATTAATAACACTATAAAGACCATAGAAAAGGCGTAAAAAAAGCAAAAATAAAAAGATTTCAACATTTAAGCTACATTTATGTTTTACCCCTTGACAAAGTTCGTAAAACCT
>CAJXWI010000044.1 GCA_913062735.1 uncultured Arcobacter sp. | reverse complement strand
ATGCGGCAGCAGGTATTGCTAAATCTGATCCTATTAAAACAGGAATTCAAGGTTTTATTTATGATATTAGAACAGCCATCTTACCTTTTATGTTTTTCTTCAACCCAGAGCTATTACTAATTTCAGCAGTTGATAAAAGCAATACCTCAAATGTTGATGCTTGGGTTTGGATTACAGATCCGTATCAAATACTAACTATTTTTATAACAGCTTTTATTGGAATGATGGCATTTTCTTGTTTTACTCAAGGCTATTTCTTAGCAAGATTAAGTTTAATTGAGAGACTGTTATTTTTAAGTATTGTACCTTTTATGTTTTTACCAAAAATAATGAAAGAGCTGTGTTATTTGGAAAGCCAATATGTATCTTATACCATAGGAATATCTATTTTTATAGGTATTTATATTATTCAAAAAGCAATAGTGCGAAATCAAAAAGCAGCCCCACTAGAAGGAGAACTATAAAATATCTTCTTTAATTCCAAGAATGATATAATTAACAAAAAGAGTTATATGCAAGATACAAATAGTTTTTTTCTAGATAAAAAGATGCCTTATTTAGAATGCAGATATTCTAATTCTTCTAAAAACTATAAAGAACACATGCATGATACCTTCTCTATTGGCGCTATTTTTAAAGGCCAAAGAGAATTTCATGTAAATAAAGAAAGCTTTCAAATTAAGCCACAGAAGCTGGCTATTATAAATTCAAATCAAGCTCATTCTTGTAATACAGATAAAAATACTACAAAAAGTGAATACTATGTTTTGTATTTAGATAATACATGGTGCTTCAATTTACAAAAATCTTTATTTTCTTCTCTTTCTACACTTCAAGATTTTCCAAAATATTTATTAGAAGATAAAGAATTGTTTTTGGATTTTGTAAGCTTATGTACTTTACTTTTTTCCCAAGAATTTTATTTAAAAAAAGAAGAAGTGCTTATTAATTTTATGCATAAACTTTATAAAAAATACTTAAGCCTTGAGAATAAGCCTTATGAATATGACAAGCTTGATGAAGTGGCTAATTATTTAAAACAGAACCTATCTTATTCTATCTCTTTAGACACACTAGCAAAAAAATTTGATATTAATAAATTTGTTTTAATACGAAGTTTTAATAAAAAATACGGCTTGAGTGTTCATTCATACTTTATTAACCTTAAAATTAATCATGCAAAATTTTTGTTAAAAGAAGGAAAAAGCATTGTAAATACTGCTTTGGAATTGGGATTTAATGATCAAAGTCATTTTCATAGACACTTTTTAAAGCTGGTAGCTGCCACTCCAAAACAATATAAAAAGCAAAACAAATAATTGCCATTATGATTCCTTTTTATAAATAATACTTGCTTATGTTTTAGAAAAATTTTGTGAGAAAGAAAGAGTTATTTTTTCTTTTATTAACGAATATTTTAATTCTATCCTTATTTTTTAACCCTGTGTTCTTACTTTAAGTTTTTTTCTTAAGCAGTCAATTTTATTCAATAAATTAATTCTTGGATTCTATATACTTCTTTTTTAAAGGATAGATATGGAATTTAATTTATTAGCATTTTTTACACTGGCACTGGCACATTTTTTGGCATTATTAAGCCCAGGTGTTGATTTTTTTATAATCGTTTCAAATACAAGTAAGTATGGAAAGATATCAGGGATATTAACTTCTTTTGGAATAGCATTTGCTAATCTTGTTTATATTTTCATGGCAATATTAGGAATATCTATGATTCAAGATAATTTGAATATGTTTGTATTTATCAAAATCATTGGGGCCTTGTATTTATTGTATATTGCAAAATCACTACTAGAAGCAAAAAAAAGAGACTTATTTAAAAAAAGTGAAGCAGGCACAAAAGCTTTAAAAGCAGGACTTTTAAAACATTTTTTTATGGGATTTTTTTCTGCTTTATTAAACCCTAAAAATTCTATTTTTTATTTTACTCTTTTTTCTTTATCCATTAAAGACAATACAACAATAGGCACACAATATTTTTATGCCGCATGGATGTTTTTTGCCGTTCTTTTTTGGGATATATTTATAGTTACTTTATTATCAAATAAAAAATCAAAATCATTTATGCAGAAATATTCAAATACTATAGAAAAAGTTTCTGCTTATATTTTAATTATAATTTCTTTCTTAATTTTATACGAAATTATAAATAATCAAACGTACGTTTTATAATTATAGATAATTGGAGATTTCAATTAAATTTAAATCAGGATCTCTAATATAAAGTGAGATTATTTCTCCACAAGCCCCCGTTCTTTTAATTGGACCTTTTAATATGCTTACATTTAGGCTTTTTAGATGTATTTCCACTTCTTTAATATCATTATCAGTAATAAAACATAAATCAGCACTACCTGGCATTACATTGCGCGCTTTTGGCTCAAACTCATTTTTATATTCATGCAGATTTATTTTTTGACTTCCATACTTTAAAGCAATTCTATTTACTTTAAAAACTATTTTTTCCATTCCTAATACATTGACATAAAAATCACTGCTTATTTTTGTGTCCTTTACAGTTAATACTAAATGGTCTAAAGCTTTAATCTTCATTTTTTAACTCCATATCAATCAAATATTGGCTAATACTAGGAACATAATTCTTTCTACATATCAAACATGTAGGAATATTTGAGAGTTCTTCATTTAAATCAATACGTTTTAAATCATTTTCATAGCCCAACTTTTTTACTATATGAATGGGTAAAAGTGTTTTTCCCATACCTGCTTTTACACAGCCTAAAATAGTATTGTAAGAACCAAACTCCAGAACTTTATAATTGGAATTCCCCATTTTTTTATAATGATCTTGTAATAAGGTAGAATACCTGCATCCTTTTCGTAAAATCAACAAAACATTAGGAATATTTCCCATTTTTGATTCAAAAAGAGCCGTATGCTCATCAAAGTGATTAAGAACTTTGAGTTCTTTATTTAATGGAATTCCTGATACAAAAGCAATATCTACCTTGTATTCAAGTAAATCTTTAATCATTTCATCTGTCGTTCCCGTAAAAAGCTCAAGTTGCATTTTTGGAAAGTCTTTGTGCAAATTTATTAAAAAAGGAACAATTCTCAAAACCGCATTGGACTCAGTCGAACCCACTTTTAAGGATTCTTGTTTTTGCAAGTTTTTCATAGAAAAAGTAGTTTCTTCAATCTTTCGTACAATTTCAAGAGCAGAATCAAAAAGCTTTTCACCGGCTTTGGTTAGAATTACACCCTTTGGAATGCGGTGAAATAACTCATGACCAATATTTTTCTCTAACTGTTTAATTCTTGCAGTAACATTAGATTGAGCAAACTCTAATTCTTTAGCTGCTAAAGAAATACTCTTAAATTTTGCTACTTCAACAAAAATTTTTAATAAATTTGAATCCATTTTCTTCCTTTAATATAAGCAAAAATTATATCATGTATCATGATTGCTTATTTGACATTACATAACTATTAGTGATATTATACCCTAGAATTTAATAGGAGATAGGCTTGAAAATAAATTTACTTGATAAAAATGCAAATGCATCCATATTATTAGCTGGAATCTTAGCACTTATAATAGGTGTTGGAGTTGCGCGTTTTGTATTCACCTCTTTATTACCCTTTATGCTAGAAGATCATTTGAGTATTACTTTTGCTGGAATCCTAGCTTCTTTTAATTATCTTGGATATTTAGCTGGTTCTATATTTTCTGTTTTTATAAAAGACATGAACAGTAAAATAAAATATTTTAGATTTGGAATGTTGTTATGTGTTTCCACGACCCTTATTCTTGCCACCACACAAAATGATACTGTTTGGCTAATATCCAGAGTAGTTGCAGGTTTTGGCGCAGCAATGGCACTTATTGTGGGTTCTGCCATAGTATTTAATAAACTTAAGATGGAAGATAAAACAAAAGCAATGGGAATACATTTCTCAGGCATAGGTTTCTCAGTTTTAATTACAGATTTAATTTCACGTGGCGTATTTGCTTATGGAGGAACATGGAGTGATGCCTGGATGGTTTTAAGTATTTTTGCTTTTTTTGCATCTTTGTATTCTATGTATATTTTATCTATTGAAAAAGAAGTAAAACAAAATACAAAAAAACATCCTTTCGATAAAAAACTTTTTAAAGGTTTTGTAATCGTTTTGATTATTGCTTATTTCACCGAAGGTATTGGAATGGTAGTACAAGCAACATTTTTACCAGATATCATAAACTCCTTAGAAGGTCTTGAAGGTTATGGAGGTTATGCTTGGACACTTGTAGGACTTGCTGGTATTCCTTCTTGTATTATATGGATGAGATTAGCACATAAATATGGAAGCGTTAATATTATTATGATAGTAATGTTATTGCAAGTTCTAGGAATATTAATACCTGCTTTTACTAATAATATGTATTTAAATCTGCTTTCTGGTTTGTTATATGGAGGTACTTTTGTTGCCCTTGTTGCTTTATTTATGAATCTTGGAGGAAAATTAGCTGGGTCTAATCCTGTTATATTAATGGGGGCAATAACAACAGCTTATGGAATAGGTCAAGTTGCTGCTCCTTTATACTCTGTAGCAATTATTGATTATTTTCATTCTTATGATTATGCTTTATATTTAACAGCGCTTATCGTAAGTTTAGGAGTACTGCTTTTATATGCCAGTAAAAAATATATGAATATAACTTATTAAAAGGAAAAAAATGCCCTATATAAACATAAAAATGACGCATGAAGACGGTGGTGCAAGCCAAGAGCAAAAAGAAGCCTTGATTAAAGGCATGACAGAAGTATTTGACAAGGTAATAGGAAGAGGCGCTAAAACTGCTGTAGTAGTTATTGATGAAGTCTCAACACATAACTATGGGATGGGTGGGAAAACTATTAATGCTATAAGGAAAGAACAAAAAACTTAGCTTATGCTAAGTTTTTTATATAAGATTTTAACTCATCAATTTTTAAAGGTTTAGAATAATGGTATCCTTGAATAATATCGCAATGCATTGCTGCTAACAAATCTCTTTGTTCTTTTGTTTCAACACCTTCTGCAACCGTATAAAAACCTAAGTTTCTAGCAATTGATATAATACTTTCAACCATATTTCTAGAAGCTTTATTAACTAAAATATCATCAACAAAACTTTTATCTATTTTTAACTCATCAATAGGAAGTTTTTTTAATAAACTTAAAGAAGAATATCCCGTACCAAAATCATCAAGTGATACTTTTATATTTTGTTTTTTAAATTTATTTAATACATCTAAAATAAAACTAATATCTTCAATAAAAATACTTTCTGTAATTTCTATTGTCAAATAGTTATTATCAAAATCGTGTTTTTTTATAAAAGCCATAAATTGCAGATAAAAATTTTCTCTAAGAAATTGTTTTACTGAAATATTAATTGATAAATGAAATGATACTTGTAGTTCATTTTGTAAGTCTTTCATATCTTTTATAGAAGTATCAATGATAAAACGCCCTAATTTTGGCATGAAACCTATATCTTCAACCACTTTAATAAAATCAACAGGACTAACAAAACCCAACTCTTGATTTTTCCATCTAACTAATGCTTCCACTCCACGTAAAGTCCCATTACAATTCATTTGAGGTTGATAAACCATAGAGAATTCTTTATTATCAAAAGACGTTTTTAATTGTTTTTCAATTTTTGTATCATTAATATATTTATTTTTAATGCTGTCTTCAAAAATTCTAAATGTATTTCTAGTTTTTTTAGCTTCATACATTGATAAATCAGCGTAGGCTTTAATTTTATCCAAATTAGACGCATCTTTTGGGAATTGTGAAATGCCAATACTTGAGCCTAAAATAAACTCTAAGGTATCAATACGAAAACTATTTGACAAAGCAACAAGGATTTTTTGGGCCAATTTTGAGACTTCACTTTTATTTATAATCTTACTTATAAGTATGAATTCATCCCCACTATAGCGAATAAGAATGTCTTCGTTATTTATAACATTTTTAAGTCTAAGAGCAATCTCTTGTAAAACTTTATCACCAACAACATGCCCGTAGTTATCGTTAATACTTTTAAAATTATCCATATCAATAAAAAACAAAGAAAAGGGCTGTGAATCATCTACTATAAGTGAATTTTCAATTCCTGATAAAAACATTCTATTGTTTAAGGAAGTCAAATAATCATGCGTTGCTTGGTAATGTAATTCATTTCGTTTTTTATTTTCAAATGTCAAAATATACTTAAATACAAAATATGCAATCAAAATTAAAATTAAATATATAAATAAAATAATATAAAATGTTTCCAAAAATAAATTTTGTAATTTTGCTGCAGGATTTTTTACAACCATCCATAAATCATAACGTTTTATATAACCAACAGAAACAATAAAACCATCGTTTTTATAAAAATTGCTTTTATTAATTGTAAAAATATCTTCACTTTTTTTATAATAATCAATATCGTGTTTTTTCTTTCCGTCTAAATCAAGGGTATAATTATTAAGACGCAAAGTAGGAAAAGATTCATTATAAATATGAAGGTTATCTTCATTATTTTGAGGCAATAATTGAAAATAATGATCAAAGTTTCTAAACAGTGAGATTACATAAGAAGAATTGTTTTTAAGTTGTTTGTTTAAAAAGTTTTTTCCCTCTTTGACTTTAATAGATGCAGCAAGCACTAAAAATACTTTTCCATTTTTATCTCTAATACTTTTACGTATAGGAATAACTAAACTTTTAAAGTTTTTTTGATAGTACGTACGTCCAATTACCATTTTATGCTCAACAAGTGTTTGAGAAAAAGTGTTTTTTGTAAAGACATTTTCTTTAAAATTTGGTATTTTTTGCTTGGATATTGCACTATTCGTTACTAACACATCACCTGCTACATTGATTAATGCAAGGCCTGCTAAGTTCTCATTTAAATCCATCAAACGGTCAAATACTTCTTGATTGTATTTTTTTGAAATCTCATTATTATTCTTTTGTATATCACTGGACAAAATATCTAATATCATTTCATACTGTAAAAAGAAGGAATTCAAAGAACTTGAGGAGATTTTTGTAATGCTTTCTTGTTTAAGCTTATTAGTATCATATATTTGTGTCCAAAGATTATATGATACAAGTGAAACAACTAAAAAACCTATAAATACAATGACATAAAATAGTATCCATAAATTTTTTTTAAAATATAACATTCAGGGCCTTTAAAATAATAACAACAAATATAAACCATTTAATTTAAAAAAATATTATTATTTTATAAAAGGCTTATATAATAGTAAATTAAAAATTATTTAATTTAATTTATTATATTATATTGAAATATTCTTATTTTAAAGTTATATTTTTTTTTTAAGGATAGATTAATTTAGCATTTCTTGCTTTGCTGTTAAAATTAAGAACAAATTGCTGCTAAATAAGCTGCTTCTTGATATTTCTTAACTTCTTTTGGAATTAAAATATCATTTTTCTTTTCATAAGAGTTTATAGCTTGAGAAGAAAGTAAAGATACCTCACAAACCTTGTTTAATTGAATTCCAGCCTCCATTTTAAAGGTATTGGCACCTCCACTAAAATTTCCCTTTTTCGCTCTTTTTTTTATTACCACTTTATCAATAAGATTTACTTTTAAAAAACCAGAAATATTATCATAAAATTGAATCATCTCTTTTTGTTCATCATTTAGCTCTAAAGCTATTTTCTTTATCTCTAAAGGAATAAAAACACTTTCATCATCCTTTTTCTCAATTACAGCTAAAATTGCGTTAGAGGCTTTTAAATCAATTCCACATACTTTCATTTCGACACCCTTTTTGAATCACTTATTATGTGAGTTTTCTAAAGGAGTATATAAAATATTCTAAAGAATTTAAAAATATATGTCAATATGAAAGATTTATTTAATACTCTGTTCTTCTTTTTTCTTCTTTTTTCTAAGTCTCTCTTCTTTATTTACTTCAGATAAAGCAGAAGCCACAATTCCAGCTGGAATTCCTACAATTCCTAATCCCAAAAGTAAAATAATAGTAGTAAAAATTTTACCTCCAACAGTAATTGGATAAACATCTCCGTAACCAACAGTAGTTAACGTAGCAACAGCCCACCACATAGAATCAAAAACACTTCTAAAGATTTCAGGTTGAGAAGAATTCTCAAAATAATAAATGCCAATTGATGCCAAATAAAACAAAATAATCGTAAAAATAAAAAAGACGATAAATTCTTCTTTTGAATGATGAAGTGCTTTTTCAAATTTGTTTAATGTGGAACTGTAGCGTACAAGTTTTAATAAGGAAAATAAGCGTAAGAGCCTAAAGGCTTTAACCGCACGTAAATCAACGAACATAGAAAGATAAAAAGGAAGAATTACTAATAAATCAATAAGTCCATAAAAAGAAAATATATAAGAGAGTTTTTTATCCGCTGTATAGATACGAACAAAATATTCAAATGTAAAAACAGTAATGACAAAAACTTCAAAGTTTTCTAAATAGTTAATTGTAGAAGAGCTAAGATCAGGAATGGTTTCAATAGAAAAAGCAATAATGGATAATATAATTAGAGTTTGATTACAGATATCGTAAGTTTTACTAGAAAAGTTATCATTGGAATCAACAAGATTTTTTAAATAAGATTTAATCATGAAATATATTTCCTTAATAAAAATTATAATTTAAATAAAGACATAAAGTAATTAGAAATTGATTATTTTTATTAAGTTCAAATGCTAATCAGATTCTATAATAGCGATTTTAAAACAACAAATGTCTTGTCCTGCAATACTACGATTTCAATTTATGAGAACTTAGATATTTAAGAAGTTATAAAACATGCCTTTGGAATGCAAACCTCTTAGTAAATTACGAAGATATAAAACATGCCTTAGGGCATGTTTTATACATCTAAGTGTTCTACATCTTTAGCATGAGACTCAATATAGTTTCTTCTTGGTTCTACTTCATCACCCATAAACAAGGTAAAAGTATCAGAAGCAGCAGCTGCATCTTCAACTTTAACTCTTAAAAGTCTTCTTGCATCAGGAGTCATTGTAGTTTCCCATAATTGTTCAGGATTCATTTCCCCAAGTCCTTTATATCGTTGAATATAAGCACCTTTTTTTGCAATTCCTTCAATTTCATTAAGAATTTCAATTAAATCTCGACCATTAAACATTGAGATATCTCTCTCAACTAACTTGTGATAAATAAATGTAGCTTCAGAGAAAAAAGGAGATGAAAATAATTCATCATCAATAATTAATTCTTCTAAACCTTCATTGGTTTGAACAAATAGTTGAATTTTATCTTCAGTGATTTTTTGAGACAAAATATTATAACCCTTAGCATCTAAGAATTTTTTAACTTCATCGTATAAATCACTTTGATCTAATTTAACTAAATCAGAGTTCTCAATAAGGTGTTTTAATACTTCTAAAAGAGAGTATCTTTTTTCTAAAGATTCTAACATCATTCTATATCTAGCAACTGTTTTAAACATATCAACTAAATCATTGTATCCAAGACCTTCAAATTCAAATGTTTCTAAACCATTTTCAATTAAGAAGTTTGATAAAGCCGTATTATCTTTTAAATACGTTTCATTTTTACCTTTTTTGTACTTGTACAATGGAGGCTGAGCAATATATAAATACCCACTATCGATAATTGGTCGTAAAAATCTAAAAAAGAATGTTAATAAAAGTGTCTGAATATGCAATCCATCAACATCCGCATCCGTCATGATAATGATTTTGTGATATCTTACTTTTTCTTCATTAAACTCTTCACCAATTCCACAACCAATTGCAGTAATCATATTTCTAATTTCATCTGATTTTAAAATTTTATCTAAACGTGATTTTTCAACATTTAAAATCTTACCTTTTAGAGGTAAAATTGCTTGATAAACTCTATCTCGTCCTTGTTTAGCAGATCCTCCCGCAGAATCCCCTTCCACCAGGTAAAGTTCTCTAATTGCAGGATCTTTACTTTGACAATCTGCTAATTTTCCTGGAAGTGTTCCTACAGTCATAGCATCTTTTTTACGAGTTAAATCTCTTGCTTTTTTTGCTGCCTCTCGTCCTCGTGCAGCCATTAAAGCTTTTTCCATTATTGCTTTGGCTTGAGTAGGATTTTCTTCAAAATGTTTCATCAAGGCATCAAAAGTCATTTTTTGACAAATAGGTTTTACGTATGAGTTTCCAAGTTTACCTTTGGTTTGCCCTTCAAATTGAGGTTCAGGTACTTTTACAGAAATAACTGCAATTAAACCTTCTCTTACATCATCACCTGTAATTTTTGTATCTTTTTCTCTCACTGCTGCATTTTCATTTACATATTTAACAATAGCTCGAGTAAGTCCCGCTTTAAAACCTGCTTCGTGAGTTCCACCATCTATAGTTCTAATATTATTTACAAAAGAAAGTGTTTTTTCAGTATATGTTGTGTTATATAAAACTGCAATATCAGCTTC
>CAJXWI010000043.1 GCA_913062735.1 uncultured Arcobacter sp. | reverse complement strand
GAAAGCCCTTCGGGTTCCTAAATATTTTCATTTGTTAGCTAGGTTCAAAAACTCACTAAAACGTGCTAAAGAGCACATTTCTGACGCTCTAACAGTTTTCACCTTTTTCCGCTAAAAAATAAAAAGATTTAGCTTTATCAAAGTCAGGGGAAGAGCCGTTGGGAATGTAGATTAGGCTAGATTTATCTATTTCTTATAGTTTTATATTTCAAGAGAAATCAATTTTATGTAAAACGTGGAGCGGAGATTCTGCCTTTGTTGAAACAGAGTGTTTGTTTTTTTCTTTCGAAACAGCTCGAAACTGTTTGAATGTTAAAAAATGTGCTCTTTAGCACATTTTAATGAGTTTTGCAGAGCAGAAAGAAGAAAACAATAAGGGAAGGTAGCTTTGCTTTCAACAACGTGGCAGTTGCTTCTTTTGTTACGTTTCTTTCAATAAAGAAAAGTAAAAAACGAATGCGCTAGCTTTCACGAGCTCTAAAACTGTTAATTAAGAAATTGATATTAAATAGGAAGTTTATCAAAATGAGTGGTAAATATTTGTAGGTAAAAAATTAATGGGAGCAGGCATCTAAAAATTAAACAACTTGAAGATTCTGCTTTTACTCACATTAACCTAAAGGTGTAAAAAGTCCTATAATTCCAAAAACAATAAAAAAGATAGCTAAGGCTTTCATTGCATTTGAATATTTTATTAGAGTTGTTTCATTGATTCTACTTTTAATTTTTTCTGCTGCTATTAAATAAAGATATATTCCTGCAATAATTGAGATTACGGCATTTAATATTTCATACATATGTAGTTCCTTCTGTTCGTCTTGTATTTAGTAGGCATATTGTATCTAAGAAAAAATTTAATAGTCTTAGTTCTCATGTTGTAAAATTATAAATGCATTATTTAAATTTTGGAGCTCATACAAAGTGACCTTTGCGCTTTTTGGTCTGCAAGTAGAATTTAGTAATTGAAAAAAATGAGAGGTAAATATTTTTTACCTTCATTAAATTTCTTTTATTTAAACCGTATTAAAACTTCTTGCGTTGAAACAACAATATCAAAATCAGATTTATATTTTTCCAAAATCATATAGATATTACATATTTCTCTAATTTCTATTATAGATCCAACTCTAATATTAGATTTGATAATACGTATTTCTTTATCGGTTTGAGATATTTTATTAAAACACATATTCTGATTTATGTTTAGTTCATTTAACATTTTTCTTTTCAATCTTAAATTCCTCCATTCTATTTAAATTATTTTTTCTTTTAAATTTATTATTAAAATGCCTAGTTATTATTCAGTTATTTAAATTAATTATAATATTATACACCTATAGGGAGTTATAAATAAATCATATCTTTTATAAACTTAAATATTAATTACACCTATAGGGAATGATATACAATGAAAATATTTTTAGAAGTTGAAGAAGAAGAATTTGAAAGTTTATTTCTTAATATTACCAATAATGTTAAGAAATATAGAAAAGAAAAAGGGTTTACACAAGAACAGTTAGCTTTAGCCATTGGTCACTCATCTGCAAGTATGCTTTCTAAAATTGAGGCAGGACTTGAAAATAAACATTTTAATATTAGACAATTATATTTAATTTCGAAAGTACTTGATATTGGATTATCAAAATTTTTTGAAAAATAACACTTTAATTTTTTTGATGAAATAGATATGGGAAAAGAGGGGGATGAAAAAAATTTAATAATTCATTATTAGTAACTTTATTTTTGTTATTTTTATTTTAAAAAAGAAAAATAAGTTAGGGAAAGTTTTATAAATGATTGATTAATATTAGGTATAAATACTGGTAAGTAGAAAAGTGAAATAGAAAGTTTAAAACAAGTAGGTCAAAACTACTTGTTTTAAAGAAGAAACTATTTTAAAATAACAAAACTATCATCAAAATAAATCTTATTTCCAATAGAAATAGCTTTATCTTCTTCATCTAATGAAAAATCATAAATTTTATCGCCTGAAAAATCAGGTTTGATTGCTACTAAATATCCTTGAGATTCTAAAGCATATAACTCTTCCCCAAAAGCAAGAGTATAAAACTTAGCAAATTTATATTTTCTACTATTCTTTGTTTCTAAAGTAGAATTTAAATGCATAACTTGTCCATCATTAGTAGCAATATAAATTTCTTTTTCATTTGAAATAACATCTCTTATTGCAAAATCTTTGATAATTACATTAGAAGAACTAACAGAAATAATTTTTCTAGAGGTTGCTGCAATTAAATTATCATCAACAACATCTAAATAAATCAGATTATTAAACTGGCTGTCTGCATCAAGTACAATTGAATTAGAGATTACATTCTTTTTGTAATCTACAATTACAATTTTTCCATCTAAACTAGGGAATAAAAGTAATTCTCCTAAGAATACAGGATTTGCAATTCTTACATCATTTACTAAAGATTTTGAAAGATATTCTTTAAAAACAACTTTTTTGCTTTTTAAATTATAAATCTCAATAGTATTAGTATTTAACAATAAAGCTAAAATATCGCCTTTTACAGAAGCAGCAATTACATGTTTATTTAAGTCTAGTATTTTTGAATCAATATACAATTGATCTTTGTTATTACTAGCAATTAATCTTTTATTCGAATAATTAATAAAAGTAAAATTTTCAGGAAGTTTTTCTTTTAAAACACCTTCTTTTGTAATAACTAAATTGTTATCAAGTGTAGCTCCATCTCTATTAAATGCAACAATATTCGCACTTAAAGATTGG
The DNA here is from genome assembly GCA_913062735.1 of uncultured Arcobacter sp. The sequence continues at coordinate 7,735 of CAJXWI010000043.1, read as the reverse complement.
GTATCTACATTTAATGAGTAAGAATCTTCTGGTTCAAAATATTGTTTTGAAGAGCAGCCTTGGAACAATAGTACAAATGTACAAAAATATAAAACTTTTTTTATCATGATTTTACTTTGTAATCAAATAGTGATTAAGCAAACTAGCTAATTCATTCACTTTTGAATCTGATTTTATTAATTTTAGTGTTGTTTTCGCTTCTTTATATTTACCATCTTGAGCCAATAATAAAGCTCTGTTAAAAATAGCAAATTCTTTTAATAAAAAGTCACTTTGCATTGAAACAGAATTTAATGCAGCAATATTTTTATTTGCAAGCGCTTTTTGATAAATAGAAAGTTCTTTTAAAAACTTAACATTTGTATCAACAATTTTACCTTCTTTATTCCCTTTTAAATACAAAGCCAAGTCATAAAGTGTTTTATTATTGTTTTCTAAAACAAATAATGCATCTTTATCATTTGGGTTTTCCAAAATTGTATTAAAGGCAATATTTGCTTCTATTTTACTTTGTTCATTGTTATATGAGTTGACATTGTATGCAACAACTGCAACAATAACTACAACAGCAGCTGCTATAATTATAGTTTTGTATTTCTTAAAAAAGTTTTCACTTCTTACAAAACCTTCTAAGAATTTTTCTTCACTTGAAATTTCATTTTTAACGAAATCAATATTATCTTTTAGCGCCATTATTTACCTTATTAAAAAATTAATACATATACTACAAAAAAAAGCATAAAACCTTACTTTTATAAAACATTCAATATAATACCAAATATTAAGAAAAACTGAAATCAAAATATTTATGACCAAAGGTAAACAATGAGAAAAATACTAATATCGTTTATGCTAATGAGTTCTTTTTTTACTTTGCTGTATGCAAATGAAAGCAATAACACAGAAGCAAAACCCTCACGTTTCGAGTCTTTATCGAAGTTAACTCAAGTTATTGGCACAGTTGAAAAGTATTATGTGGATGATTTACAATTAGAAGAAATTGTAAACAAAGCACTTAAAGGTTTGATGCAAGAATTAGATGCTCATTCTACTTATATGGACAAAAAATATTTTAAAGAAATGAAAATAAAAACCTCTGGAGAATTCGGTGGTTTAGGTATTACGGTTGGAATGAGAGATGGAGCGTTAACTGTTATTTCCCCTATTGATGATACTCCAGCTGATCGTGCAGGAGTAAAAGCCAGTGATATTATTCTAAAAATTGATGATAAATCTACTTTGAATATTACACTAGATGAAGCCGTTGGTTTTATGCGAGGAAAACCTAAAACTCCTATTATTTTAACAGTTGTAAGAAAAGGTCAAAACAAACCTATTAAGATTAAAATCATAAGAGACATTATAAAAATTCAAAGCGTTTATGTAAAAACCATTGGTGATGATATTTTGTATTTAAGAGTGAGTTCTTTTGATAGAAAAGTAGTAAAAGGTTTAAGTAAAGCCATTAAAGAGAATAAAAAATTCAAAGGAATTATTTTAGATTTAAGAAATAATCCTGGAGGTTTATTAAACCAAGCTATTGGTGTTACGGATCTTTTTGTTGACAAGGGTGTTATTGTTTCGCAAAAAGGTAGAGATGTTAATGATGAAGAGAAGTTTACTGCTTCTTATAGAGCTACTTTAACAAAAGCTCCTTTAGTAGTACTTGTTAACATTGGAAGTGCTTCTGCTTCTGAAATTGTTGCAGGTTCACTTCAAGATCATAAACGTGCAATTGTAGTTGGAGATAAAACGTTTGGAAAAGGTTCTGTGCAAGCAGTACTACCAATTACTAAAGATAAAAGTGAAGGTATTAAAATTACTATTGCTAAGTATTATTTACCAAGTGGAAGAACAATACAAGCAGTAGGTGTTACGCCTGATATTGTTGCTTATGCAGGTGAGTCAGTAAGCGAAAAAGAAAATGATTTTAAAATTAAAGAAGCAGATTTAAAGAAACATTTAAAAAGTGAACTTGAAAAAGTTGATGGAAAAATGAAGATGGAAAAAGAAGAAAAAGAAAACAAAACAATTATTACAAAAGAAAAATTACTTTTAGACAATCAATTAACAATTGGTGTTAATATTCTAAAAAGTTTAATTATAATGAATTAGGAGAGTAAATGAAAATTAGCGATATTGTAGAACTAGGGTTATGGCCAGAAGCAAAAAAAACGACCTCTAAAAAAGGTATTTCTGAACTTGAAGACTTAGGTTACAATTTATTTTATATTGGGAAAAATGCAGATCTTTATACCTGTCCAGGTGAAGATCAAAAAGTATTATTAGTAAGAAGCGACAGATGTTCTGTTTTTGATATTCCTTTAAATCTTGAAATTATTGGTAAAGGTGTTTCTCAAACAACTATTTCAAATAATGGAGCTGCTTATGCAAAAGAGTTTGGAATCAGAACAGCTATTTTAGATGAGAAAATCGATTCATCTTTAACTATTGCTCCACGATGTCAATTAATGGAACTTTGCAAACCTTTAGAAGCTAAAATTGATGGTGAGCTTGTACAGTTTGAGTTTATTTTTAGAAACTATTTAACGGGCTCATTATTTGAAGCTTGTCAAAATGGAAATGATCCTTATGGTTTAGAACTATCAAAAGATTTAAAACAATGGCATAAATTTGAGACTGCAATTTTTACTCCTACAACAAAAGGTATTAAAGACGAACCTTTAAATACTGCTAAAGTTAAAGAAGTATTCCCAGAGATTATTTCTAGTATGGAAAAACTGTTTAAAGATTTTACAGCATATGCATTAGAGAATGGTATTGTTGTTGTTGATACAAAGTTTGAAATCTTTGTTGATAAAGATGGACAATGGGTTCTTGGAGATGAAGTATTAACTCCTGAAAGTTCAAGATTTATTGCACGTGAAAACTTTGATGAACAAAACTATCTTTCAATGGATAAACAAATTCTTCGAGATTTTGCAAAAAAGAATTCGTGGAAAGAAAAAGCGAAGAGTTTAAACGTAGGTGAAAAACTAGAAGTAGAAGTTCCTTCTTCAATTACAGATGGAATATTAAGTGCTTACTCAACAATTGAGAAAAGACTAAATAAATAAGTTAAAAAACAGTAAGGTCTTATCTAAAAGTGTTGTAAAGCTCTTTTAGATATAATCGCAAAAATATATATGAAGGTAATAAATGAAAGCAATTGTAAACATTGGATTAAAAAAAGGTGTATTAGACGATCAAGGGAAAGCAACTCATCATGCTTTAGATACTTTAGGTTTTAAAGATATTGTTAAAGATGTAAGAATTGGTAAACAAATTATTATTGAGCTAAGTTCTTCAACTGAAGAAGCTGCTCGAACTGAAGTTACAAATATGTGTGAAAAATTACTTGCAAATACTGTAATTGAAGATTATTCAATAGAAATTATAGGATAAAGAATGAACGTATCAGTATTACAATTCCCTGGAACAAACTGTGAGTACGATACACAGTATGCTTTTGAAAAACTTGGTTGCAATGTAAATATTATATGGCACAAAGAAACAACATTACCTTCAAATACTGATCTCTTAGTAATCCCTGGTGGATTTTCTTATGGAGATTATTTACGTTCAGGTGCTATTGCTAGATTTGCTTCTATTATGGATGCAGTTCAAGAATATGCAGCTAAGGGTGGAAAAATTTTAGGTATTTGTAATGGTTTTCAAATTCTTTTAGAAGCTGGTTTATTGCCAGGAGCTATGAAAAGAAATGATAAATTACATTTTATTTCTAAAATCGTGCCTTTAAAAGTAGTATCAAATAATAATACTTTTTTACAAAAACTTGAACTTGGAGATACACTTAATATTCCAGTTGCCCACCACGATGGTAACTATTTTATTGATGATGCCGGTTTAGAAGATTTAATCAAAAATGATCAAATTCTTTTACGATATTGCGATGAAGACTCAAAAGAAATTAACTTAAACGGTTCAGTTTCAAATATTGCAGGTATTTGTAATAAAGATAAAAACATTTTTGCACTAATGCCACATCCTGAACGTGCACTAGAAGAAATTTTAGGTTCAACAGATGGAATTAAGATGTTAGAAGGTTTTTTAAATAAGTAGCTCTTCGCTGCTTATACCAAGGACAGATATGAAATATTTACTCGCTCTATTTTTATTTACGCAAATTCTTTTTTCTTCTGAACTGCAAGATAAAGAAGTGTCTGTTTTTTCTTCTACTTCTACAAGTGAAGCGCTAGAAAATAAACAAGATACAGAAAATACAAATGAAATTAAAAACAAGCAAAGCACAGCTTTTAATGCACAAGAAAAAGAAATAATAGATTACAGCAAAGAAGTTTTTTTAAGCGAAGATACTCAATCTCAAGCTAAAACTCTTTATCTTTCTTATAAAAAATCCCCCGATGTGATTTACCAAAAACAAACCTTTGAAGTAGATATTAAAGTAATAGTAGCAAGAGATAATTATGAAAAAATTGATATACGTTTTATTGATGCGTTAAATGTTAGTGTTTTAAATTCGGATTCTGCTTGGAGCGAAAAAGATGAACAAGAATATGAAAATAAATTTTATTTTAAAGTAAATTCTGCAGATTTTGTAATGCCCCGTATACAGATTTTACTTTACAATAATGGGATTCTTGAAGAAACAGAATATTTAGAACCCTTAAAACTCGAATTTACTCACTTAGCAAAGGGAAATAAAAAGTTTTCAAACGTAATTGCAAAAGAATTAATAGTAAATAATTATAAAACAAAACAGTATAATAATAAAGAATTATTAACCGTATTAGACCTTTCTGCAATTAATGGAAATTTGGAAGATTTTACTTTAGATGAAGAATATTTTGAACAAGGTTCCACCTCTTTTGATGAATCTTATCCTGTTCAAAATCTTATTTACCACGTAATTGTACCTATTCATACAAAAAAGATTGCCTTTAATTATTACAGTCTTAAAACAAACTCTTTTATAAGTATTAATTTACCTATTATTTTAGAAAATGAATTGATCTCAACACAAAGTGATTTAAACCCTAATAATTCAAACTTTGAGTTTTATAAAAAAATAGCCATTTCAGCTTTATTGTTTTTCTTTTTTATTATTACCTTGTGGAAACGAAAATTAATTTATCTTATTATTACGCTTGTATTTGTGATTTTATTGATTTTATTTGTAATGCCAAATAAAACAGCTATTATCCAAAAAGATGTAATTATTTATATTTTACCAACAAAAAATTCTACGGTTTTTTTCAAAACACAAAAAGAACAACTTGTAGAAATATTAAATCATAAAGCCGGTTTTTATAAGGTTTTATTTAATACAAATGATCAAAATACTGAAGTAATTGGTTGGATTAAGGAAGACAATGTTAGCAAGAATTAAAGCTTTATTTATATTCATACAATTTTCTATTACTGTAGGAATAGTAGTCGTTGCTATGTTCTTTTTTAAAAAGAAAATTCATACGATAATTAAAATATGGATGAAGTTTCAAGTTATGTGTTTGGGAATCAAGATTGAAGAAGTGGGAAAACTAGACGAATCTTGTGATATGGTACTAATGAATCATCAAAGTATGTTAGATATTATTATTATGGAACATATTCATTCTAGACATTTGGCATGGGTAGGAAAGAAAGAGATTACGGATTTATTCTTTTTTGGACATATTATGAAAATGCCTGAGATGATAAGTGTGGATAGAGAGAATAAATCTGGTTTAATTAAATTAATCAATGATGCAAAAGACAGATTATCAAAAGGTCGTCCTATTGCTATGTTTCCAGAAGGAACACGCTCAAATGGTGAGCAACTTTTAAAGTTTAAAGCAGGTTCTTCTATGGTTGCATCTAAACTAGGCTTAAGAGTTCAGCCTGTTATTTTAATCAATACAAGAGGTATTTTAGATTCTCAAAATTTAAAAGTTACATCAGGTACAGTCAAAGTGATTTATTTAGAACCCGTACAAGCAAAAAGAAAAAGTACATGGTTTGAAGATACTGAGATTCTAATGAATGAAGTTTTACAAAACGAATTAAAAAAGGCTTAAAATGACAGGCTCTACGATATTAGCTGTAGGGCTTGGAGGTTTTTTAGGTGCAATTGCACGAGCCTATATTGTACATTTGTCGAATAAAACATTTGTAAGTGATTTTCCTTATGGTATTTTAGGAGTAAATCTTCTTGGCTCTTTTTTAATTGGTTGTTTATTTGCACTTTTTGCAGTGCAAAATTTCTCAACAGAAAGTAAATCTTTTTTAAGCACGGGTTTTTTAGGTGCTTTTACTACTTACTCCACTTTTGCTATTGAGAGTTTTTTTCTTCTAGAAACATCTTTTTTCCTAGGTCTTGCAAATGTTTTATTTAATGTATGTGGCTCTATTTTAGCAGCAGCTTCTGGTTATAAGATTTTTCATTTCTTTTTAAAATAAAAGTAAAAACAAGCAGCTGTAAAAGATTTTCTTTTAGTCAATATTATTTGACTCAATATTTTTTTTAAGCATTAAGCCGATATAATACCTCAAAATAAAATAACGCAGGAGTGTCAAATGGGAATGCCAGGTGGTGTGGAATGGATTTTAATTGCATTTGTAGTTTTGTTACTTTTTGGTGGAAAAAAGATACCAGAATTAATGAAGGGTTTGGGTTCAGGAATTAAGAACTTCAAAAAAGCTGTTAAAGAAGACGATGATGAAACAGTTGAAGTTACTAAAAAAGAAGAACTAGAAAAGAATGAAGATAAAGAAACGTCAAGTAAAAAAGACGAAACAAAAAACGCTTAGGAAAACAATTGCAAAAGTTAGTTAAAAGTTTTATTGAAAAAATTTTAAAAAGAGAAGTAGTATTAGAAAAACCTAAAGATATTTCTTTTGGACATTATGCAACGCCTGTTGCTTTTTCTTTGGCAAAAGAGTTAAGAAAAAATCCTATGCAAATTGCACAAGATTTAGCCAAAGAATTTGAAAATTGTTCAATGTTTGAAGAAGTAAGTGCGATAAAAGGTTTTATTAACTTTAGATTGTCTAAAGATTTTCTTTTTGATTTGAGTAATAAAGCGTTAAAAGAGAACTTTGATTTTGGAAAAATAAGTGAAAAGAAAGAAAAAATTCTTTTAGAATATGTTTCTGCTAATCCTACTGGACCTTTGCATATTGGACATGCAAGGGGCGCTATCTTAGGGGATACATTAACACGAGTTGGGAATCATATTGGATATGATGTAACGCGAGAGTATTATGTAAATGACGCAGGTTCGCAAATGGACATGCTTGGTTTATCTCTGTGTTTATGTGCAAAAGAATTTTTGTATAATGAAGTTGTAGAGCTTCCAGAGACATTCTATAGAGGGGAATACTTATTAGATATTGCCCAAAAAGTAGAAAAAGAATTTGGAAAAGAGATTTTTTATGATGAAAATAATTATCGAAAAATAGCAATTTTCGCAAAAGATTTAGTATTAGATATTATTACTAAAGATTTAAAAGATTTAGATATTGAGTTTGACTCATTTGTCTATGAATCTGATTTATATTCAAAGTGGGACGAAACAAAAGCTAATCTTGAAGCAAAAGGCGCTTTATATACTAAAGATGAAAAAGTCTATTTAAAATCAAGCGAGCATGGAGATGATTCTGATAGAGTTGTTGTAAGAGACAATGGAATGCCTACTTATTTAGCAGGAGATATTATTTATCACAAAGATAAATTTGATAGAAAATTCGATACTTGTATTAATATTTGGGGTGC